>JAAYCZ010000098.1 GCA_012729495.1 Syntrophomonadaceae bacterium
AAGAAGGCTATCTGCAAAGGGTATCTGCGGAACAGAGAGAGTATGCAGAAGCGTGCGCGTCACCTAAGATAGCGGAAACCGACAGCACCAACACCAACAAGCAGGCGGAAGGATTGCTGGAGCAAATCCTAAGCAGAGAAAATCTGAACCGCGCCTACAAACAGGTAAAGAGAAACAAAGGCGCGGGTGGAATTGACGGAATGCAGGTAGATGAACTTCTACCCTACCTGAAAGAACATAAGGATGAACTTGTGCAATCCCTCCGGGACGGAAAATAACGTCCCAAGCCCGTACGTCGGGTAGAAATACCCAAAGAAAACGGGAAAACCAGAAAACTAGGGATACCAACCGTCGTGGACAGACTCATCCAACAAGCGATATGTCAAATCTTAACCCCAATCTTTGAGAAGCAGTTTTCAGACAACAGCTTCGGATTCCGACCGAAAAGGAGTGCACACGATGCGCTTAAAAGATGCCAGACCAATATTACAGAATAAAATGGGCCAACTGTAATACATAAGTACACTCAGTGCGAATCCATAACTTTACAGCTGACCTATTAGGAGAATGGTAAAAGTCCCAGAGTTTAGCTCCCCCGTCTTCAGAAACGACGTTAATAAAAACACCCTCTTATCGGTTACTTGACAAAGTGTATAGTGTAACTATACACTACACATAAGAGCTTTGTAGGAGGTGTGCTATGACACAAGAGGCTAAAGTTTGCAAAATGAGCGATTTAGTACGATTAACTGGTGTTTCCAAGCAAACAATACACTATTATCTCAGAGAGGGGCTATTGTTGCCGCCGGTACGCACAAGCAAAAACATGGCTTATTACGATGAGTCAACGGTTGATGATATCCGGTTCATAAAAGAACTGCAGGAGAAACGATACTTACCCCTGGCGGTGGTTAAGAAAGTTCTAAAGGCAAAACGTGAAGGTCAAGATCTCGGTGAAGAAGACCACCTGATTTTGTTTGATCATCTGTTCAGCCAGGTCCGGGATAATGGAGCGGACCAACAATTTGATAAAGCATCTTTTTTAGCGCGGACTGGCCTTACCGAACGGGATTTAAACCAATTGATCAATATGGGGATTATCTCTCCGTCTCCTGAAGGGGGGGACTGTCCATTTGACGGGTTTGACCTTGCTGTGGCAGGAGCCTTAAAAAAATTAATGGCCATGGGGATGAAACTACAGGATCTCAAGCTTTACGGTAGATTTTTGCAGTGTGCCCGCACGGAAGCAGAGCTGGTTCATGATCGGATCATTCACCGGGATACCGAAGAACAGCACCCGCCGCTGAAGGAGATTCAGATTGAACTGGAAAAAGTGAAAAACTTGCTTACCGTCAAAGCATACCGTGAATTTTTCGTAAGCCGCGGTCATTATGACGAGACCGAAGAAGGAGGCAACTGAAGTGATCGATTTTTATGCAGCGCACAAGACGATGATGTGGATCGCTGCTTTCAGCCTGCCCACAGCAGGTTGCCTGTTCTATTACCTTACTTTCGGTCCCCATACAGTATCGGGCAAAGAGACCGGCCCAGGTACCTTGGTACGTATATTCACGATTCGGGAATGGATTTCCCATTGGCTGATGCTGCTCGGGTTCCTGACTTTGGCGGTGACTGGTTTCATGCAAGTTGTTTCAGTCACCACACTGGAGCATATAGGTCCAGTTCATGGCTGGTTAGGATTTATATTTTTCCTTATCGCCTTGATAACTTTACTTGGATGGGTTCGTGACGCATTGTTTAAGCAGTATGACTGGCCTTGGTTGTTAAAGATGGGCGGATATTTATCCCATGATCCTAAACCACTTGCGGCCGGACGTTTTAATGCCGGGCAAAAGATGTATTACTGGTCGCTCATGCTGGTGCTGATTGGCCTGCTGGTCAGCGCAGTCGTTATGGAACACGGCTCTCACAGTCTGGCAGGCAGAAAGGATCTGTTCTGGTGCGTTCATGGGCTGCTGGGATGCCTGGCTACCATAATGGTCATCGGTCATGGCTTTCTTTCGCTTTTCGTCAATCCAGATACAGCCCGGGTACTGTGGAACGGCCGCGTTTCCAAAGCATACACAGATAAACACCATTCACTCTGGAAAGTCCCGCAGTAGACCAGGGAAGGAGATTGCAAAATGAGCAAAGGTACGGATCATATCTTGATAAATACGAAAAGCTGCGATGTGTGCGGCAAATGTATTGAGGCCTGCCCAAAAGAAGTGCTTGGCAAAGTAAATATCATCTTCCATAAACATGTCCATATAGATGAGGCTGAACAGTGCATAGGATGTCTGAAATGCGTTAAAGCATGCCCACAGAACGCTATAATCTCACGCCACGACCTGAAAAAAGCGGATATATCATCTGCACTTTATGACTATAGGCATAGGAGAAGCCACCGTCATGACCATCGTACAGTAACTGCCCGACAATAACATCCAAAACTACGAATTTGACGATCTGAACGCTAATTTTATTGCATGCAAATAAATTAGTTTACAAGGCAATAATATAATTATTGGTTCTATTACCTGGCACGATAAATTAATATTCAAAATTGACAAGTCATGGAACCCAAGATAGAGGTATTTGAATATATCCTGGACACCTGAAAGGACGCATGGTCAGTTATTATGATTTGTTCAAAAATGAAAACATTTATGTAAGTGCTTTACACTGTGGAAATGAATCGAAGTTAGTTGATTTGCTTAGTACCAAACTTTGTGCTTCTTCGCTTATGCGAAGAACGTGGCTACATAATAGTAGAAATTTTTGAAGAAATAGTAAGCGGGAAAACCCTGAAAAAACGACCAGAAATGTTAAAACTATTTGATCTGCTAAAACGCGGAGAGGCAGATGCAGTCATGTTTGTTGACCTTGATCGCCTTGGACGCGGTGATCTTGAAGAATGGAGTTATTTCTTGAAGGTGTTGAAAATGAGGAATTTTATCGCAGATATAAGGGAAAATATGATATAGAGATAGCAAATTTGAATAGCCAGATTAGAAACTTAGAGCGCGATATTAAGGGGAGACAAATTTTCACCGCTGAAGAATTGCAACAACAGGTTAATATGTTCTTTGAGAAATGGTCGTTGGCAACGACGCTACAAGAGAAGAATAGGTTGTTCTCCTCAATGATTAACAAAGTATGGTATGACCGGGATAGGGAATCAGATAAAATAACTATCTCTATTGAATATTTGTAGGAGGAATGTTTTTTGACCATCCCAGATAAAGAAATAAGAAAGGCAAATCGCCTAACAAGAGAAAAATCCCCATATCTTCTCCAACACGCTAATAATCCAGTTGATTGGTATCCGTGGGGTCCAGAGGCCTTCCAAAAGGCTGCGCGCGAAGACAAGCCAGTGTTCCTTTCCATAGGTTATTCCTGACCCTTCGGGGTCAGACTTTTGGTGTCATTTATCTACCTGTCACTGGTGTCACGTGATGGCCCACGAATCTTTTGAGGATCAGGAAATAGCGGATTTGTTAAACCGGCACTATATTGCCGTTAAAGTCGATCGGGAGGAACGTCCTGATATTGACCATATCTATATGACTGTGTGTCAGGCTCTGACCGGGCATGGCGGCTGGCCGCTGACCATCATCATGGATGCTGATAAACGGCCTTTTTATGCGGCCACATATCTGCCCAAAAACAATCGTGGCCTGATGCCGGGATTGATGGAAGTTTTGTCCCGGATTGCGCAGCTCTGGGTGGAGGATAAGGAGGCCTTGCAACAGTCAGGGCAGCAGATCAGTCAGCTAATAGATGAAAAACCCGCTAAAAAAGATGATCAAACAATTGATTTATCTTTGTTGGAAACAGCTTACCGGCAATATGCCCGAAGTTTTGACAGTGAATGGGGAGGCTTCGGATCACCGCCCAAGTTCCCTACCCCTCACAATTTGTTGTTTTTACTGCGTTATTATCAGATCATGAAAGAAGAACATGCTTTGCAGATGGTGGAAAAGACTTTGCAATGCATGTACCGTGGCGGGATATATGATCATGTCGGTTTTGGCTTTGCCCGTTATTCCACGGATCGCTACTGGTTGGTGCCGCATTTTGAAAAGATGCTCTATGATAATGCGCTGTTGGCCATGGCTTATCTGGAATGCTACCGGAGCACCAACAACGATTTTTATGCTGCGGTAAGCCGTGACATCTTCAGTTATGTCCTGCGGGATATGACCGGAGCGGAGGGTGAATTCTTTTCTGCGGAGGACGCTGACTCAGAAGGGGAAGAGGGCAGGTTTTACCTGTGGAACCGGGAAGAGATTAAGACCGCGCTGGGCGAACAAGCTGAGCGCTGGGCCAATTCTTATGACATAACCGTAAAAGGTAATTTTGAGGGCGAGAATATTCCCAATCTGATTCATACCCAAAACTATTTTGCGACTCGTCTGGGCCTGGAAGCAGAACGGCAAAAACTATTGACTTATCGTGAAAAAAGACCCCGGCCTTCCAAGGATGACAAAGTCCTGACGGCATGGAACGGCCTAATGATTGCGGCGCTGGCCATGGGAGCATGTATTTTAAAAGATGATATCTATTTGCAGGCTGCCGGTCGGGCATTTGATTTTATCAATAAACATCTGCGCCGTGCTGACGGCCGGTTATTGGCCCGTTACCGTGACGGACAGGCTGAACATCTGGCCTATGCGGCTGATTATGCTTATTTAATCTGGGGGCTGCTGGAGCTATATGCAGCCGGGAAAGATGAGAAACATTTGGTAATGGCGCAGCAGCTCAATCAGGATCTGCTTAAATATTTCTGGGATGAAGAAGAAGGCGGAGTATTTTTTTACGGTTGTGACGCCGAAATTCTCCTGACCCGTCCCAAAGAAGCATATGACGGAGCAATACCTTCTGCCAATGCGGTAACCGCTCTCAACTTTCTGCGCCTGACCGGGATCAATATGAACCCGGAATTAGAAGCTAAAACCCAGCAGATACTGGATTGTTTTGCCGGGCAGATCCTGGAACATCCTACGGCCCATTCCTTCTGGCTGCTGGCAGTAGGTTGCAAATTCTTTCCCCAGGGAAGTAATACCTTGCCATAAGTTAAAGGAAACTGCTTAAACTGTTCCGGGAAGAGGTTTTCTTCTGTGCTATAATGAGCCTAAACAGCCAATATATTATGTGGGGAGGAATTTGCTTGGAAACCAGAACCTGTATAAAAGAACGCCGCAGCATGAGAAAATTTACGGAACAAGAGGTAAGTGACGAACAGCTGCATGAACTGCTGGAAGCAGTCCGCTGGTCGCCTTCCTGGGCCAATACCCAATGCTGGGAAGTTGTCGTGATTAAAGACCAGGCCCGCAAGGAGCAGCTGGCTGCGATGTTATCCGAGAAAAACCCGGCCACCAAAGGTGTAGTGCAGGCCCCGCTGGTATTAGTAATTTGTGCCCGAT
>JAAYCZ010000099.1 GCA_012729495.1 Syntrophomonadaceae bacterium
ATCGGGCACAAATTACTAATACCAGCGGGGCCTGCACTACACCTTTGGTGGCCGGGTTTTTCTCGGATAACATCGCAGCCAGCTGCTCCTTGCGGGCCTGGTCTTTAATCACGACAACTTCCCAGCACTGAGTATTGGCCCAGGATGGTGACCAACGAACAGCTTCCAGCAGTTCCTGCAGCTGCTCGTCGCTTACTTCTTGTTCCGTGAATTTTCTCATGCTGCGACGTTCTTTTATACAAGTTCTGGTTTCCAAACAAATTCCTCCCCATATAATTTAATGGCTGTTTAGGCTCATTATAGCACACCGGCACATCTCTGCCCCGAACAGTTTGATGAATTTTCCAAATATTTATGACAATACGATCCGGCCTTGCGGAAAGAATTTTTCGCTCACCATTAAAAGCCAGTAGGAATGCGCGGTTGGCTGATCAAGCATTTGGGCGGCAAAACAATCCAAAGCTTGCCGGGCTTTATTTTCCAACTCCTGATCCCCCAATAAACGGACCAGATGAAGGAAATTGAGGGCCGCTACTGCATTGGCCGAAGGGGTGGCTCCATCATAGCCTTCCTTGGGACGAGTCAGGAGCGTTTCCGCATCATGTCCATAGAAAAAAAGTCCCCCATCCTCTTTATCCCAGAAAAGTTCCAACAGATCCTGATTTAATTGCAAAGCCATGGCCAGGTGCTTTTCATCCCTGCCGGTTTCATATAATTCCAGCAGACCCCAGATCAAATAGGCATAGTCAGCCGCGTAGGCCAGATGTTCAGCCTGTCCGTCGCGGTAACGAGCTAATAATCTTCCATCGTCACGACGCAGTTTTCTATTAATAAAATCCAGCGCCCGACAGGCTGCCTGCCAATATATATCCTCTTTTAGAATACGCGCTCCTTTGGCCAACGCCGCAATCATCAATCCATTCCAGGCTGTCAGCACCTTGTCATCCTTTAAAGGCCGTGGTCTTTGATCTCGGAAAGCCAGCAGCTTCTGCCTTTCTGCATCCATGTGCAGACGGGGTTCATAATAATCAGCAGTGTGGATCAGATTGGGGATATTTTTACCTTCAAAATTTCCTTTGGCACTGATATCATAAATTTTCGTCCACTGTTCGGCCTGCTGCCCCAGTACTTCCTTCACTTCAGCCTGGCTCCACAGATAAAACCGGCCCTCTTCTCCCTCCGAATCCGCATCTTCTGCAGAAAAGAACTCCCCTTCGATTCCAGTCATATCGCGCAGGACATAAGTAAAGATATCCCGGCTGACCGCAGCATAAAAGGCTTGGTTGGTGAGCCGGAAACATTCCAAATAAGCCATGGCGAGTAGGGCATTGTCATAGAGCATCTTTTCAAAATGCGGTACCAGCCAATAACGGTCGGTGGAATAACGAGCAAAACCAAATCCGACATGGTCATATATGCCGCCCCGGTACATGCTTTGCAAAGTCTTTTCCGTCATCTGCAAGGCATGGTCTTCCTTCATGGTTTCATAATATCGCAGTAAAAACAGCAGGTTATGCGGCGTCGGAAACTTGGGCGGAGAACCGAACCCTCCCCATTGACTGTCAAAAGTCCGGGCGAAATGCTTATAGGCTGTGCCCAGCAAAGATAAATCAACCGTTAGTTTTTTATTCTTTACAGGTTTCTCATCGATAAACTGACTGATTTGTTGGCCTGATTGCAGCAAAGCTTCCTTGTCCTCCGCCCAGATCTGTGCGACTCGGGGCAACAATTCCATTAACCCCGCTACCCCTGCCCGACTATCTTTGGGCAAATAAGTGGCCGCATAAAAAGGTCGTTTTTCAGGATCCATAATGATGGTCAGCGGCCAGCCGCCATGACCGGTCAAGGCTTGACAAACTGTCATATAGATATGGTCAATATCGGGGCGTTCCTCCCGATCAACCTTCACCGCAATAAAGTGCCGGTTTAATAAATCGGCTACTTCCTGATCCTCAAAAGATTCATGCGCCATCACATGGCACCAATGGCAGGTAGAGTAGCCGATCGAAAGAAATATCGGTTTATCCTCGTTTTTCGCCCTTTCAAAGGCTTCCTCCCCCCAAGCATACCAGTTTACGGGGTTATGGGCATGCTGCAGTAAATATGGGCTTTTTTGATTTACCAAATGATTCGATAGTTGAGCTGTATCACACAATATAAAAATCCCCCTACAATCATTTTTTGATTACGTAATTTTATTATTTGTTGTGTTCATGCAAATAATCCATTTATCTCAGCTTGTCAATTTAAAGTACTGCTGCTTCTTGTGCGGCTAAACCCAGTATTGTATTGGTGTAGGCGTAGATAAAGAAATTAATTGTGAAAGAAATAATCATAAAAAAGATTAGAAAGCTCGGTATCATTTCAAGAAAAACGGAGCCTTTTTGGTTTTTTACTAACTTATGAAGCATATTTTCATCTGCCTAAAATTACTCACAAAAAAGCCAGCCTTATAAAAGACCGGCTTTTAAATCAAATCCAAGAATTATTGCTATCCGGCAACGATTCTCGATCTAGTAAATTGTTTTCTACACCTCAGTATCCTCCGAATAAGTCGCTATGCGTCCCGGTACGAACCAGTGCCAGAACAAGCACATCGTCCTCAATGCGGTACCAACAACCAGTCCGGAAGGATGTGGCACTCCCGATACCCGGTCCAGTTTCCGGAAAGTGCATGGTCTTGGTTTTTCTCCGGCAACGGCGTTCCCATTGCCAGCAATTCAACGACCTTTTCCAACAAATCGATTTTCAAGCCACGTTTCAACGCCAGCTTATAGTCTTTCTTAAATTGCGTAGTCGGCTTTACAATGTACTTTGTTTTTCTCATTTTCTCAGGTCTGAGAAAAGCTCATCCATATCGTTATAACCTTTCACGGACGAGTCTTTCGCAATCCTTTCCGCTTCGAATATGGCCATAATTGTTTCTCTATTGGGCTGCAGGGTAATGTTAAACGGAATCCTGCCTTCGCGGATCGACTGGCGTACAAAGATATTAAATGCAGTAGTTATGTTCATACCGAGTTCCCCAAATAGAGCGTCGGCCTGCGCTTTTAAATCTGAATCCATACGGATGCTGATGTTCGTTGTATTTCCAGCCATACAATCATCTCCCTTCTGCTGGTATTATCTATAATACACTATATGCACGAAGGATATAATACATAGCACGAAAATAATGATAATTGTTTATGGCCAGATAGATGACGTGGCTTCTCGCCTGGACTGTACTAGCCCTTAATATAAAAGCCGGGGCTGAGACCGGCTTTTAAATTTTATTCGGTGTATATCACTTTGTGCCTAGCGGGGATGTTGAAAAAAGACAATATTAATAAATTAGTGTACGCTCTATCATTTCAAAAAGCTAATAGCGATAATTATACTTATAATGATAAAGCACATAAGTAAGGGATGTGGGGTTTGGATGGTTCCTTTTTCTGATTCTAATAATATCTTAATTCTTCGGACTCCAACATGGTTACGCCTCATAATATTTATTTCTGAACTGTCGGTTATCTTATTTGGATGGAACAATTTATTGCATCTAGCCAATAACCCTAATGCATCAGTGGTTTTTATAGTGCTTTTCTTCATAATTAATCCCTTCCTCCACGAAAAATGCCATGCTTTTGTATATAATGAGCTGACCGGTAATAAAGCTACTATCTCATTTGCAAATTGTCGTTTCAATAAACCCTGTACTGTTGCGCAATTCAGATTGACTTTATTATCTCCGTTATTTATTGTCGCATTGTACGGAATAGTGCTCGGAGTTTTAATATGGCTGCAATGCCCGTTAATATTGGTACAATTAACGGCTCTGGGAGTAATCGTAGCTTTATTTGGAATATGCGGTGACTTTTATTGGTTGTTTTTATTAAGGAAAATAAAACCATCTTACTTGGTTATAGATGAGGGTGTTTCAGCTAGGGTTTATAAAGATATTTCCTAATGTTTGGGTCTATGATCTATGGAAAACATATTATGTATCCAATCGGAAACAGTATTTGTTTAAAATTTCTCCACAAAAAAGCCGGCCTATAAAAGGCCGGCTAGCTCTACGATTATTGAATTTCTAAACTAATTTTTATTGCTTCATTAATCTTTGCCATACGCTGGTTATCTAACGTGCCGATCTTTTTCATTAGCCTTTCTTTGTCGATAGTAATAATTTG
>JAAYCZ010000100.1 GCA_012729495.1 Syntrophomonadaceae bacterium
GCAACGGAGTCTACATCCGGATTCTTATGACCAATAACATAAACCGGTTTCATCCAATTCCTCCAACCATAAATCCATTTGCGACAATTGTACCATATTTCATATGGCAAGCTAGGATGTTTTCACAGGAAGTAGGTGGAAGCTATCGAAGCAGAGCAAATCTACCTCTAGATTAAATATCATTTCTGTCATTTTATTGTTAATCATAAATTAATTTGGTATTATAAGGTAAATATTGCTTTGGTTGGAGCGGTATCTTAAAGAACTAATCTATTAATTGTTTAAGATACGGGAGGAGAATTCTATGGATAAAATGCCATTATATATGATCCTTCTTCAGTCATTTCCGGAGACCCTTATATTAATCTATATTGGCCTGGCTTTGACGGGAGCCAAGCTTTCTAATAAAAAAGTAATATTTGTAGCCTTAGCCGGTGCTTTTTTCAGTTATTTTATCCGCGGTTTTCCCATACCGCCCGGATCCAATGTGTTTATTCAGCTCCCGGTCATCGTAATCCTGCTTTCCATAACAGGCCAACTTCCTCTATGGCTTGCGCTGGTCAGTATCATACTGGGGTTTTTATGTGTCAGTTTTACGGAAATGTTATTTATTCCACTCACTGCCGCTATAAGCGGGATTTCCATCCAGGCCGCTTTAGCCGATCCCCTGTGTCGTATACTGTTCCCTCTGCCCGAGTTTCTTTTTCTTACATTCCTGATTATTTACCTCAGACGAAAAGAAATCCATATTAATACCTTTAATATTGACCGGCCGGAGATAAAAATGTATGGCAAACCGCTGGTGATACTTAGTTTATCGGTAGGTCTGGTTGTTTTGGGTTTTTATTTCGGGTTTTATATGCAACCCGAAAGTTTGCGATTAAACTCCATATCGGTTGTTTTATTATCAGTAATTCTGATAGCAGTCGTATTATCCCTGACCTTGAGCTGGAAAATGCTCTCCATGGCCAGGCAGGAAAAGCTGGTGGAGATCCAGCAGTTTCATATCTCCAACTTGCAGGAAATGACGCAAATTATTAAGGCCCAGCGTCATGATTTTGTCAATCATCTGCAGGTAATCTACGGGCTGGTCAGTCAGGGCTATGCCGACCAGGCCAGGTAATATATAAGCACGCTCTATAAAGACGTACAGGTCACCAGCAACGTACTGCAGTTGGCAGTTCCTGAACTGAGTGCACTTTTGTTGGTGAAAGCGGGGGTTGCCGCTACACGCAATATTACACTGGAGATCAATCAGCAATCCAATCTGGCTGCTCTTCATGTGCCGTCCATGGAATTGGTGACCGTTGTCGGCAATCTGCTCAACAATGCCATGGAAGCGGTTGAGGATTTGACTCCTGCCTTACGAACCGTGACATTTAAGATTTATGAGAAATCCGGGCTCTACATCTTTCAGACGCAAAATCCCGGTTACATGCCGCCGGACGTTAAAAACAAACTATTTGAGCTTGGCTTTTCCACCAAACCAGGCGACCGCGGAACAGGACTGGCCTCTGTGAAATACCAGGTGGAAAAGCATAATGGAATGATCCTTGTCAGCAGCAACCCGGAAAAGGGCACCCGTTTCACAGTTTGTTATCCAAGGAGGAGAGGCGCATGAGTATTCATGGTGTATCAGAACAATTTGCCGCTTATCTGGCGCGGGAACTCGATATCGACCAGCGTCAGGAACTGCGCATGGGCTATGGCCTGGAGATTCTTTTGGGAGAAATCGTAAAACTGATCATCATTATTTCATCCGCATGGATACTGGGAATCTTGCCCCAGGTTTTAACGATTACCATTTCGGCTGGAATTTTACGGCTGGCCTCCGGCGGAGAACATTGCAGCGCCTACTATCGCTGCTTGATAGGCGGGACTGTTTGGTTTCTCTTGCTGGGATGGGGCGTATATTCACTTCATGCCTTTATATCTCCGTCGGTAATTAGCGTCGATGCAGGACTGCTGTTTTTTATATCACTGGCCATCATCCTCAAATATGCTCCCGGCGAAACGGAAAACAAACCGATAACCGGCGAAGCTGAAAGAGAAAAATTTAAAAAGTGGTCGGTAGCGATAATGCTTGCCTACGGGTTGATGCTGGTACTGTTCAGCAACGTGGCAGTCCTGGATTCCTTGGTTTTACCTATGGCAGTCGGCATAATGGCCCAGGCCTTTACCGTTTCTCCGGCCGGTTATGATTTCCTCCATTTTATTGACAGAGTTTTGGATTTTTCCAAAGGTTAGCGCGATGAAAGTTTTAATTGTAGATGATGAACCGGTTACCGGGAGTTTGCTCGCATCCATTATAAAAGAAGTTGCCGGAGTAACCACCGATGTAGCCACCAGCGGCCAAGAGGCTTTGGAGAAGGCTGCCATAAATGAATACCAGGCGGTATTTCTGGATATTGATATGCCGGAAATGAACGGTATCGAACTCGCTCATATCCTGACAAAAGAATATGAACACTTGTCGCTGGTATTTGCCACCGCGCATCCCGGCTATGCTTTGGAAGCGTTCGAGTTATATTCGGTTGATTATATTCTTAAGCCCTATGATGAGGAGAGAATTAAGAAAACGGTAAGAAGACTGGCGGATAAAACCAGCACAAGCCAACCCGAAGAGGTCATTCCGATAAAGACAAAGGAACAAATGCTTTTTCTCAAACCAGATCATATTTTACATGTTGAAAGCCGCGGCAACGAAAATATTATTATGACTTTACGCAGGAATTATGTTACCAGGGAGGACATACATACTTTAGACGTAAGACTTCAACCCTATAATTTCTTCCGCTGCCATCGCAGCTATCTGGTAAACCTCAAGCATATAAAAGAAATTATTCCTTCCGGCCGTACTTACGAGATTATATTAGATACAGACGATAAAATCCCGCTTAGTCGAAAATACGAAAGACTTCTTAGATTAAAACTTAAACAGAAACAAAAAGTTTTATGAGATGACAAAAAATAGCCGGTTATTTTTTATAGTTAAATAATTCGCACCTCCAACAAAACCCTTTCAAGCCAGAATCCGACCCTTTCGGCCCAAAAGCCTTGACTTCCATCTCCCGTATAGTTTATATACGACCAGATAACCATCGCTAACTGGAAGGAGGTGGAAATCATGATCAAATCCAAAATATTAGGCGTGGTGTCTTTGTTTTTGTTATTCGTTGCCAGTGCCGGGGTACAGCCCGCTTGTTTGTTCCACTGGTATCAGCCCAGGATTCCTGAGTAAAATGACTAACTTAAACGGCGAAGCAATTATTTTGGTGGGTATTGTGGAGGGGTAAGGATTAAACAACTTGAAAGATAGTTGTTATTGACATCATGGAATACCGAGTGTTTGTTATTTTGAGAGGAAGAATGATTAATGAAAGCACCGAACAGAATGGTAGCATATTTATATATCATGCATTCAAATAATCATAATCACCGAAGCAGAGATGTAACCATCTTTGAGGTAGCCAAGCTTCTCTATTAAAGGGGGAATTAACAATGAATGCAAATAGGCTAATGATTGTAATTATAATTACTTTAATTGTAAGTGCTTCGTTAGCGGTATTTATTAATAGAGGAGAAAATAATATAAATACTGCAAAGAAGGAAAGTTATAATTATCTGGTTTCTTTAAATGGAAAAATCGGTATTTATAATATAAAAAAGCAAACCTTTGAATCATTATATGATGATATTTATGTCTCTCAAATAATCGGTATCACTAATAATAAAGAAATTGTGGTAATAAATGCTCTCCCCGAAAAGGGTGTTGAAGGCGGATCATTTCAGCATCCACAAAAAATATATATTGTGGATCTAAATAACAAGAGCAGCAGATGCTTGGCCAAAAATTTTAGTAAAGCTTATTTTTCTCCTGACCGAGGTTATGTTGCATATATAACTTTCCCTAATGGCGGACTCGAATACATAAATTTACGTACTATCACTACAACCCATATAGCTGAATCTGTTGGAAGTTTTGGACTCGATAATATATGGTCACCTGATAGCACAAAGCTTGCAATAGCCAACGCTGATTCAGGCAGAATATCAATATACAATATGCTTACTAAACAATATGACCAATGTTTGAGCCTTAACGATAGAAATGCCATTTATTTAGGGTGGTTTGACAAATCACATCTGCTAATTAAAGTACCTGAAGCTAACCGACAATATATCGCATTTTATAATATTAACAGTAAAAAAATAAAATATCTATTTAATAAAGAATCCGATATTTATAATGCAGTTTGCACAAAAAATAGCATCATTGGTTTTAAAATTAATCCCCAGGATCCTCGCAAATGGAATATAGTGATATCTCCTAAAACAATCCCAGATAGTGTTAGTAATTTGCTCTCTATACCATCAGGTTTAGATCAGGCGTCAAAAGGTGAAAGGCCCTTCATGTTTGTTTCTCAATATACTCCGATTTCCGATTCCAAAATGTTTTACCGGTTGCTGGAAAGTGAAACTTATCAGCCTCTGTATTGTGGCATAATAGATGTTGATGCGCATACTACAATAGAAATAGATAAGGCAATTACTTCATTATTTGAGTTGGATTCCCGTCAATAAGGATCAACTGTAACCGTCAAGTAGATTTGAACAAAAAATGATAAATAACTTTGGACACCTAATTGTCGCCAAAAATGGTTTGGCGATGCTTCAATCGATAGCTGTCGCCGGTAAGGATGAATGACCTCACTTTTGTGGATTAAACGGTCTAAAATAGCGGTTGTAATAGCCGGGTCTTCCTAGAATATCACCCCATTCTTCCGGGCCTTTCTGATCAAGAATCGTTAAGCAAAAAACAGCTGAACCAATTAAGAGAACTCCTGTGGTTGGAACAGGCCTACAATCTAATCTCTTTTTTCAATTGATCAACCAGGTTGGATGTAACGATAATGGAGGTCTGCCCATAAAAGATGAATATATTAATGATTTAATAGAGTGGATGGAACACCAATATGATCCTGGTTATTGGACCAATCATATGCCTCCCCATATTAAATATGCGAAAAAACCCATCACGCCTAATCGTTTTATTATTAAGTATAATAACAATTATTTTTTCTTTATTTTATATTTTTAGTAAAATTAAATCTGATTTCTCAGCTTCTTTAATGGGATTATTTTTCCTATTTATTGGAATAATTGTTTTCTTCTCAAATTTCAAATCAAAGGAAAAAGAACCAAAGTAAACACATTTAATGCATTTCTGCCGGAATTTGGGAAAAATATATCTAAACAAAAAGTTTTATGAGACGACAGAAAATAACCGGTTATTCCCGGCTATTTTTTATTGCCGAATAATTCGCATCTCCAACAAAACCCTTTCAAGTCGGAATTCGACCCTTTCGGCCCAAAAGCCTTGACTTTCATCTCCCGTATAGTATATATACGACCAGATAACTATCACCAACTGGAAGGAGGTGGAAATTATGATGAAATCCAAAGTATTAGGCGTGGTGTCTTTATTTTTGTTATTCGTAGCCAGTGCCGGGGTGCAGCCCGCTTGTTTGTTCCACTGGTATCAACCCAGGATTCCTGAGTAAAATGATCAGGACTAGCTGCGTATGCTCTCTTTGATGATGCTAATGATTGCCCTAAAATCCGAAGGCAAAAGCTTGAGTGCAATGATTTTGGGCTCATGCTTTTGCCTTCGGCTTTTCCTGCACATTTGACGGGCCGACGGATTCAAAGAAATGTTCCAAACTGCATATCTACAACCAAACAATCACTATGAACTGAGGAGAGGTGGAATTCGTAATGAAGTCACAAGTATTTGGCATATTGTCTTTATTTTTATTGCTCTATGCCAGTGCCGGAGTACAATTTATCAACGACAAAATCTCAAATTCCCACAAAAACTAAAGCATTGATCAGGGATTATGATAAACCAGTAGCGAATACGATGGTGAGCCGGATGGTCAAATAATATCATTTTAAATTACTCTTGAATATTTCAATTACCTCTTTTTTTAAACCAGTAAACTTAGTAAGTATGAGGCTTTTATCATTATATTTTTTCCTGCAAAAACAGGTTGGCGATAAACTGGGCCGCCAGAACATCTTCCAGGGAATTGCGGCTGGCAGCGATAATGGCCAGCCCTTTGTCCTGTTCCGTAAACATATCCCGGGCTCGTCGCACTGCCGTCAGCGCCGGCTGAATCCCCTTTTGGCTGTAAGTACGGGCTACGGTACCGGTTATCACCCTGGTCTGCTCCACGAAGGCCGCATCATAGGCAACTCCGCCGGTATCGGAAACGGCTACCACGATCTTGTCCTTAAAATCGGCCAATTTAGCGGTCTCGGCACCTATATTGGGTATGACGGCTTCCACCAGACCCCGTTCGCTTTCGATCCCTTTCATCAGCTTCTGGCAGCGGGCCAGTCTCTCTTCTTCACTTCCCACTCGCGGTTCGGCTACCACGATAATACCCTGGCCGGCTTCGCGGGCTAAACGGGCGGCATGTCGGCCGATTTCCTCGGGCATTACTTTGACCGGAGCCCTGGTAAAATCAGGACTGGCTCCCAAAACTGCAGCAGCTCCCGCATCCAGGGCACTCTCCAGCGTGGTGGACATATCAATAACATCGACAATCATGACCAGCAGGCCGGCCCGGGCTGCTTCCTGTGCCCCGCTGGCATCACTGTCAACAATTATCCTACGCAGCTTTTCCATTCCTGCTTCCCCTTTTGCAGCTTTATTATCCTTTTATGCTATCCGCATGTATTCGATACTTTTGCTGATTTTTTGCTAAAAGATGCTCAATATGCATTTGCCTTAAACAAGGCAAATGCATTATATGTTGTGCTTGCCAAGGTGTCCTTGGATTGATTTTTACATTATTCAGAACCCTTATTTTAACTCATTTCCGTTATTAAAGGCATACTGCAGACCGATAATACTTTTGCCGTCTTTAATTTCACCGGAAAAAATCATCTGATAAGCTTCAGTCAAAGGCAGTCGTACCATTTCTACAAATTCATCCTCATCGGTCTCTCCCTGCCCTTCATGCAACCCGCTGGCCAAATAGATATGCAGTTGTTCATTGCAAAAGCCAGGCGCACTATAATAGGACAATACCTTGTGCCAGTGATCAGCGGTTAAGCCAGTCTCCTCGCGCAATTCACGCTGCGCACAAGCCAGTGGTTCTTCATCTGCTTCCAACGTTCCAGCCGGTATCTCCAGCAGCACTTGCTCCACCGGCTTGCGGTACTGCCTGACCATAATGATGTTCTCTACCTCATCCAGAGCAATGATCGCTACCGCGCCGGCATGCTCCACAATCTCCCGGGTACTTTCACGGGAATCCGGCAATCGCACATTATCAACCCTGAGCTTGATAATTTTGCCTTTAAATATTTCTCTGCTGCTGATGGTTTCTTCCGTAAAATCCATTTTTATGCCTCCCGGTATATTTTACCATCTATTGCATATCATATTGACGAGGTGATGTTTTGTGGAAATGACATTCCAAACAAAATCCGTATATTTTTATGGTCAGGTCAAGGATCTGGCAGGTTTCCTGGACGCCTGGCCGCCGGAATTGACCTTGGCCGAATTTATTGGCCTACATCTGAATTGAATATTCTGCGGCATTTATGAGACTCACCAACCCTCAGGCTGCGCTGCGTTTGCCTTGCGATCGCTTTCGGTACCAGATGTCATATGGCATCATCGCTTCGCTATCTCCCAGTGACAGTGTTGCTGATTGCTGGTATCCACGTCACGCCAGGCGCAGATAATGAGGCGACTGGCCTTGCGCCAGGCGGGCGGCAGCCATGGCTGCGGCTCCCAGACTAAGGAAAAATTCTCGGTCTTCCTCAATGCTGCGCCCCATGGTGGTCATTTTCAGGCCGCAGTTTTGCATGGCGGCCAGGCAGGAAGATCCATCCTCCATACAAATTTTATGCTTTTCCAGCAAATTGGTGCTGCGCAGCTGCTGCATAATATAATCACTCTGCGCTTCGGCCAGAAATGGCAGCGGCACCAGAACCGGCACTTTACATATACGCGTGAGTACCGTCAAACTGTGGTGACTGATTCCATGGTGACGGTCACGTGCATCTGCAAAGCTGATGCGCGGTACGGCCACCGGTATACCCCCCAGGCTATCAACCGCGTTAAGGATATCTCCCTGTTCAACGCCGGTAAACCCCCATTTGGTTCCCGTGCCGACAATTCCAGGCCCCATACTGACAATAATTACATCTGCCTGTAGTACCTTACGCGCCGCCAGCATGGCCGAATAAATATTGACGGCCTCCATATCCCCACCGAAAGCATGACCGCTGGTCACAGTTCCGTTCAGCAAGTTATTTTGCTTAAGCCAGTCAACGTTCTGGCTGAAAGCCAGCGGTAAAGCTGCGCCATCAGTCATCACATAAGCCACCCTTAATTTAGCGCGGGCAGCCAGGCCGACGCAAAGCGGTGCCAGCATTGAGTGCAGCGTAGCCACCAACACCGGAATACCCTCCAGGCTGTCAGCCTCCAACATCGTCTCATGCCAGGGGCTGTCCTCTTCCTCCACCGCCAATACCTTTAACTGCATGGGCGTATAGCGCAGTTTCATAATATGTCCGCCGGGGGCAAGCTGACGCCCTTCAGGATCAGCTTTGCTGATAATATAGTGATAGCCGCCGCTGCCCAGTGATAAAGCCATGGCAGTCGTATTGAGCAGAACTTCATCCCCGGGCTGAATATCTTCGATCAAGCCAAGGTAGGCGATACATTTTTCCTCCCGTCCCTCCACCTCCGCCAGAAAACCTTTGATGCCGGGGCGGGAAAATATTTCTTTTATGATCCTGGCCCTTCTGCTTTGAATCATACTGACCTCCTATGGCATATCGGCCAGATACTGCTGAATAATGGCCACTACCAATTCGGCATCATCAACCAGATCTTTAACCTTTATATATTCGTCTCTGGTATGCACATTGCTCATACCCGTGCCCAGATTGGCACAGCGTATATTGTTGCCGTTCACAATCGCTGCATCGCTGCCGCCGCCGGTACTGGTCAGTTCCACCCCAAGGCCCAGTTTTTGGGCTGCTTTTTTGGCCAGAGCAACTACTTTTTCGTCTTCGTCCAAACTTATTTCCGGATAAAGAAATTTCA
>JAAYCZ010000101.1 GCA_012729495.1 Syntrophomonadaceae bacterium
CTCTGCCAGCCGGGATACAAGGTATCGTAAAAAACCAGATTGGCGGGAGGAATGAAATTGATATTGAAGTCCACAGTTGCGGGAGCGCTGCTGGCGTAATAATTTACTCTCCCCTGCAGCTGCCAGTGGCCGTTTCGACGTGTCAATCCGAAATTATCCTCGTTCACATCGGCATTGATAGAATTATTCCCCTGGCCGGTAAGAGCCTGCACCGCTTGTTCCCGGGCGCCCTGATATGATTTTAATCCCGCCGGCCCCAGCAGATCTGCTACTTTGATCCCGATCGGCGAGGACAAATTATCCACCGGCAATACCTGCAGCTTGACTGTGCCGCCGATATTTTTCTCTACGGCGGCATAATCGTTGCCGATATAATCGATGACAACGCTCTCCGCGGGCGGATAATCGGTTGCGGCGGAGATTTTTTCTCTGGACGGAGCCGGTTCTTTTTCAGCAACATTGCGTGCGGATAATTCTTCTCCTTCACCCTCGCGGTTCTGCACATTTTTCACCTGCAGTTGCCAGAAACCGCTTTTGCGAGGGAAGTAAATATCATTTCTGCTCAGCACCGGGCGAAGTTTTTTGTTGTCCGCAGCAATCCAGAGCGTTTTGTAGATATAATCCTGGTTGGACGGGATTTTCAGGCCGATAAAAATCCCCGAAGCACCGGTTTTGTTGTAATGGTTGATATCGCCGCTGCTGGCGTTGGCAATTGACCGGGGATCGTCTGCCTGGTCGGCGACTTTATGCAGCAGCAGCACTTTGTTTTGTACAAAGGCAATCGCGTCGTTGTCATCTGTTTTCATGAATTCACCCAGATAATTGGCGTCGGCAAATACGGTAACGACCTCCACGCTTTTGTCTATGGCGGCCAGATAGCTGTCCAGGACGGTATATCGGGTCATTAAATAATTTTTTGCATTGACCTTTTTGATTTTATAGGTAGGCTTGCTCCAGACATTGCTGCTAATGATGGCGGTTTCCCGGCTGAACTGAAAGAAACTGCTCTTCCCTTCCTGGCCGGTTTCAGTTGAGATTCCTGTAGAATCCGGTTCCCCGCTCACCGACCATTTCCCCTCCAGCGGACACTGCTCATAGGCGGGCGCAACGATCTTACCTTCCGTCGTCCAGGAAGGAGCGCATCCGCCGACTACAAACAGCAGCAACAATACCGGTAAAAACTTGCCAATTTTACGCATCTGCCCTCTCCCCTTGGGGTAAAATGATGACCACATAGGTACCCCGGCCCAGCTCGCTCATGATTTCCAGCCTGCCTTTCATCAGGTTCACGATCTCCTCGCAAATGGAAAGCCCGATGCCGTTTTTGGAAGGCGAGCTTTTACCTTTATAGAATTTCTCCTTGACCTTAGGCAGTTCGTCGGTGCCTATGCCGCAGCCACTGTCGGAGACGGTAAATTTGAAATTCTCCCCTTGCATTTCTGCTGTAAAGCGGACATAGCCGCCGGGATGATTGAAATTAAAGGCGTTGTCCAGAACATTGATAAACAGCTGTTTCAGCCGGTTGGCATCAGCATAGAGCGTGGGCATGTTTTCGGGATAGTCCACGGTAAACTCAATGTTTTCCCGCATGGCCCGCGGGGTCAGCTGCTTGCGCAGATGCTCGCACAGATTGACGAGGCTGACTTCTTCGGGATTGAGTTTGATGCGGGCGGAGACGAATTTGGAGAAATCCAAAAGGTCTTCCACCATCCGGGTCAGCCGGTCGCTCTCCTTGGCAATGATGCTCAGACCGTCGTTCAACATTTCTTTCTGCTGGAAATTTTCGTTCTGCAAGGTAATTGCCCAGCCCTTGATAGCTGTCAGTGGCGTGCGCAGCTCATGGGAGACGGAGGAAATAAAGTCATTTTTCAGTTGTTCCTTTTTAACGATTTCATCCGCCATATAATTGAGGGTGTCAGAAAGTTTGCCGACTTCATCGTCATGGATTTTTTGACTTCTGATTTGGAAATTGCCTTTGGCCATTTTTTGTGCCACAGAGGTGATTTCCTGCAGAGGCACCACAATGGTGTTGGCCAAAAAAGCGCTCACTGTACCAACGATGAGGATGACCAGCAAACCGATCAGGATAAAGATCTCCTCGGTTTTAAAAATCTCCCGGTCGACGGCGCTTAAAGAGGTGACAAAGCGCAGGACACCGACGATTTGATCGCCTGATTTTAAGGGGGTGGCAACGGTCATGACTTTGTGTCCGTTTATGGTTCCGATCCAGCTTCCGGTTTTGTCCTGCAAGGCTTCTTTGATGTCGGTACCGGTTGTTTCGGCTGAAATAACGCCCTGGGAATCCATGATAATATTGCCTTTCTGATCGGCAATCTGCACTTCGGCGTTGCTCTGGTTCCAGAAGGTATCGACATTGTACAAGACGTTGTCCTGCAGTGAGGTATCGCCGTAATATTTGGAATACATGTCCGCACAGATCTTGATCTGGTTGCGCAGACTGCCTTCCAGGCTGTTGTAGTAGTTCTGTCGGACGATATAAATGAGCAGGATTTCCAGAATCACCACCGTGCAGATGATAACGATCATGAAAATGGCGGTCAGCCTTATTCTGATTCCCTTCATGGCGTTCTCCCGCGAACGCCGGGCTGCCATCGGTAGCCGCGGCCCCAAACTGTTTTAATATATTCAGGCTCGGAGGGGTTATCCTCCAGCTTTTCCCGCAGACGTCTGATATGCACATCAAGGGTTTTGGGCTCGCCGTAATAATTCTCTCCCCAGATGGCATTCAACATTTCATTGCGTTCCAGCGCCCGGCCCTGATTCTCCAGAAACATCTTCAGCAACGCGAATTCAGTCGGCGTCAATTCGATTTCATGATGATTTTTAAAGAATTTATTGGCGGAGAGATCCAGCAGTAAATCGTCGCAGGTCAGCACATCACGATCCGCCCTAAAACGCGTCCTGCGCCGCAGCATGGCCTTGACCCGCGCGGTCAATTCAACCGGGTTGAAGGGCTTGACCATATAATCGTCGGCGCCCAGTTCAAGGCCGACGATTTTATCGGTATCCTGCCCCTTGGCCGTCAGCATGATCACAAACGTCTCGGGCATCTTTTCCCGGACCTGCCGGCAGACTTCAAATCCGTCGATCCCTGGCAGCATCAAATCCAGCACAATCACCTCGGGCCGGAAGCTGCCCAGCATGGCCAGCGCTTTCTCCCCCGTATCCGCCTCGCCGATCTCATAACCGGCCGCGCTGAGATTTAGGGTGATAAAACGCCGGATGGGCTCTTCATCTTCGACAACCAGTACTTTGGTTTTTATTTCATTCATCGGACTCTCCACTCCCGATCGAAAATTCATTTGTCATTTGCAGCTGGAGGGTTAAGCGCTCCGGCCACCAGCGCTGCATAGGCCTCAACCCCCGCTTCTTTCAGGTGAACTCCATCGGCATAAAAATATTCATTATGGCCGCTGCTGGCAGAATACCAATCCACCAGTTTTATGTTGGGCGCATCAGCGGCAGCCTGGGCCAGAAGCTGATTGACCACACTCTCCCAAGGTTTCGGAACCCGGGTATTAATAATCACGATTTGCCGGTCACTTCCCAGCACTTCCAGTATATCGGCAAACTGTTGCTGCGTAAATGCTCCATTTGCTCCCAGTTCGATAATGACCGTATTTCCCAGAACACCTTGTTCTTTCATATTTTTGATTATCTGGGGTGCCTGGTACATTTGCCGGCCAATTTTGCCGTCGACGACAATACCCGGGAAGAGCTTCTTCAGTTCCGGTCCCACTTCCACCATGACGGAATCGCCAATAGCCGTTATTCCTTCACCTGAAAAAACTTCGTTTTGATCTTCGTCCGGTTGTATGGCCCCGGCAGCGTCCGGGGTCTTGGTTCCATTTACACTGACTTCCGGTGCTTCGGTCCCGGCCGACTTGGTTGTTGGCTCTGCAGTTTGCCCGGTTTTATTGACCTGTTCCGTTTTTTTGACTGGTTCGGTTTTACCCGTCTGCTGAGGCGGTAATATCTGCTGCTGCGCATGACTGATCATTGAACAGCCGCTCACCACCAGCATGAATACGGCAAAAATTAATACGGTATTTGTGACTGTAACCTTGCCCTGGGAACCCAGTAATCTGCGGCGCCATCTAACTGCATGCCCCAACTGTTCCAGGTACTTTTTCCAGGTTCCGTAGCGGATGGGTTTCTCAATGAAATACCACGAAACTGCTGCCAGTAAAATGCACATAACCGTTTGCAAAACCGCCAGGGCAATGTTCATTCCCCCGGTATTAAGCTCCGGACTGGTCAGGGTGATCACCGGATAGTGCCAGAGGTAGATCCCATATGAACAGACCCCCAACCACCGCAACGGCTGCATGCCGAAAATCCTGCCCAGACGGCTGGCCGGATGAGCCAGTACCGCTACCAGCACTGCCGCGACGATGGAAAAGAGGAAAAGTCCACCGTAGTATAGAGAAGTTTGATATTGATTGCTTTGCCAAATCATGAATAACACGGCCAGCAGCGCTGCTCCTCCGGCTGCGTCAAGTATAATGCGACGCCGGCGGGACAGATCAGCCGATAGTTTGCGGCTGGGCCATACCAATGCCAGCGCCGCACCGATCAGTAAAGCAAAAGCACGGGTATCGGTTCCATAGTAAACCCGGCTGGGATCCAGGCCAGGCTGATAAATAATTGCCATGGCGGCAGCCGAAGTAAAAGCCAGGGCTATGATCAA
>JAAYCZ010000102.1 GCA_012729495.1 Syntrophomonadaceae bacterium
ATTCAAAAAATCATGCAATATGTCATTCTGAGCGCTAGCGAAGCTACCTTAATTGTGACCGTCAGGTCATATATGTAGTCCCCGTAGGGGGAATCTTGCAAATGCCGTAGATCCGCCGACGCTCAGGCTGCGCTGCGCTTGCCTTCCGATCGCTTTCGGCACTAGATGCCATATGGCATCGTCGCTTTGCTAACGCTCAGGATGACATTCTAAAAGCAACATGGCAATATAAAAATAATCATTTATGCAAAATCCTCAAACAGGAATGCTTATTCCCCCAATCGAAGAATGCCTTAACATTGCGCTATTGGAAACAAAAGAGGACACTGAAGCCTAGTATTTTAACCACGAGTAATGAGGGTATTATTACGGGAATAGTTTATTTATCCCATCGCTAGGCTTCGACATCATTCGGCTCATATGTATGTTACATTGCAATAAAGATTATAGAGCTTGACGCTTGGAGGATACAATGTTGAACTACCAACAACTGAGCAAGGAAGACCTGATAGGTGAGCTGGTTAAGCTGCATCAGCGTGTTGATCAGTTGAAATCGGCTTTAAATAATGAAAAAGCAAAATCTAAAGTAATTTTGGATAATGCAGAGTTCCTGCAGGCACTTATGAACCATAATCCTTGCCTGGTGTTTTTGAAAGATGAGGCCGGCAGGTATATTTATCTTAATGAAACGTACGAAAAACGGTTTGTAGGATCGAAAGACTGGTACGGGAAAACAGATTTCGATTTTTGGTCTGAGGAGAGCGCTCAATTATTCCAGGCAAATGATGAATTTATTTTAAAATCAGGACAGGTTTATCATCATATGGAGGATTCAACCGGCTTGGACGGCAACAGGTATTGCTGGTTATGCTACAAATTCCCTTATATCGACTCAAATAATCGTAAATACCTGGCTGGAATTGGGATAGATGCTACCCGTTGGGTCTTGGCCGAGGAAGAAGTCAGAAGATCCAGGAATTATCTGGAAGAAATAGTGGCTGAAAGAACAAGCGAGCTTTCTTTAGAACGCCAGAGGTTATTTGATGTTCTGGAAACGTTAGACGTCAACATATGCCTTTTGACTACAGATTATCAAATCACTTTTACCAATCGTGCTTACCGGGAAAGGTTTGGTGAGTCTAATGGCCGTCCCTGCTATGAATATGTGTTTGGTCTTGATAAACCATGCACTTCCTGCCAGTGCTTTCAAGCATTGGAAACTGGACAACCTCATCATTGGTTGTTTTCAGCTCCCGATGGAAGTATTATAGACGTTCATGACTACCCTTTTACCGATGCGGATGGTAAATCTCTTATTCTAAAAATGAACACGGATATTACCGAACGAAGAAAAATGGAAACGGAGCTTGCCCGTTTGGACCGGCTAAACTTGATTGGCGAAATGGCGGCCAGCATAGGTCATGAAATAAGAAATCCCATGACATCAGTCCGGGGCTTCTTACAGTTGCTGGGCAGTAAAAAAGAATATCAAAATGACAGCTCCTACTTCGATCTTATGATTGAAGAACTTGACCGGGCCAATTCCATTATTACCGAGTATTTAAGTATGGCCAAGGACAAGACAGTTGATTTACAGCCTAAGTCCCTCGATTATTTGGTAACTAACTTATACCCTATTATAAAATCTGATGCCAACCTAAGGGAGATTAACATTCATTTGGATTTGAATAACCCGCCCGAGCCACTTATAGACGTCAATGAAATCCGCCAGTTGATAATGAATATGGTCCACAATGGCATGGAAGCCATGTCAGATCAAGGTACCCTGACCATTGGTACAATGTTGGAAGAAGAGCATGTATTGCTATATATAAAGGATGAGGGGCATGGTTTAAAACCAGATGTGATAGGAAAATTGGGTACGCCGTTTTTCACAACCAAAGCCAATGGTACCGGTTTAGGTCTGGCCGTCTGTTATAGTATCGCAGCTCGTCATAAAGCGAAGATTGACTTTGAAACCGGATCTTCAGGGACCACTTTTTATGTGCGATTTCCTTTGCGGTCAGATCAGACTGCTGTTGGCAAATAATTAAACAGGTTAATATGAAGTGCACCCCAAATGTTCAACCTCTGGATTAAGTGCAAACTAAAAGGACTGATAACTTTTCAATACAGAACTCAGTCCTTTATAGCTGCCTAATCAGTGTCTAACGTCTGGTGTGCAGAACAATAATGTTGTTTAGCTTAATTCTCAGTAAAACGATATGCAAAGGAGTCAGGCAGCATTCATTTAGTCTTTAATGCCTCCCAAGTGCTCCGGATGCCTCTGGCTGTTAACCATATAAGAGATTTAACTGCCAGCCGGTGCCGTTTTGTTGGCAAGAAAAAAAGAGCCGTCCATTCATGTATGGACGGCTTTGCTCATATATAAATAGAAAGATATGTTCATATATATTATGAGCAAAAAAGAGGGGAAAGTTTCGCCTGTCAATGAGTCTGACAATTAAGTTCATAAATTTTTGCTTTTTTACTGCGGCTTAAGAATTGTTTATTAATCTTAATGCGGCAATTAATCGGTCTAACTCGCATTTGACTTGGCTAATAACAATTTATGAAGCCGGGAGAGGAAAGGTTACATTATGAAGGAAATTTATTATAAAATCGGTGAAGTTTCTGAGATGTTAAATCTGGAACCTTATACCCTGCGTTATCTGGAAAGCAGCCTGAAACTGAAAATTAAGCGGGATGAGCGCGGTGAGCGTCTTTATACCGATTCTGATCTGGATACTCTCAGGTTAATACTGCAGCTAAAAAACGAAAAAGGGTTGAATACCACCGCGATCAAGTTAGCCCTGGAAAATTTGAATGAGGCTAATAATAATGAAAATAATACTCCTCAGGTTTATAATGCAGCTGATTTTGTTGAAATAGTAAATGTAGCCCGCAATATTATGCAACAGAATGATGAGATTCTGGCGCAAAACAAAGTTATGCAGCAAAAACTGCAGGCGCTGAAAGATGCTCAGCAGAAAATGGATAATGAAAACTCCGCCCGCTGGGATGAACTGTTAGGTGTATTGCGTGCAGAAACGGCAGAGAAAAAGTCCAACTGGCTGGCCAAACTTATGCGCAACAAATAAAAGTCTTGATTGATTCTACTCCCTAAAAATACTGTTTTATAGTCCAATTATGTAATATTTTAATAGCCAAAATGAATTTAAATATGTTAGTATAAAAAATGTGCAGCAAATAAATATTTCCCTTCGTAGGATTGTAGTTTGGGGTTTATTTGATTGACGCAAAATTTATAGTTTTATATGTAGAATGGGAGGATGGTTTTTGTGAGTGTTCTGTTAACACTTATACCGGTTATTGCTGTACTGGTTTTGCTGGTCTGGGCAAAATGGTCAGCGGATATCAGCGGATTTATTGGTTGGATTTTAGCAGTTTTCATCTCCTTTCTTTTCTTTCACACCTCATTACAAGTTGGTCTGACTGCCAGTGTGGCAGGTATAGTGGCCTCATTTCCGGTTTCCTTGATGGTTGCTACCTCAATTTTTCAAATCACTTTTTTGGAATCCACCGGTGCTTTAAAAAGAATTGTAATATTTGTAAAGACCCTGGCTAAAAATGATCAGGTAGTCCAGGTAATGATTATCAATATGGGTATTGGCACCCTGCTGGTATCAGTTGGGGCTACCCCGGTTTCAATACTTCCTCCGATAATGCTGGCCTTGGGCTACTCAACCTTCGTAGCGGTCGCTCTTCCAGCCATTGGTTTTGATTCATTGTGTACTTATGCGTTGCTGGGTGCCCCGCTGGTAATATTTGCCGACATGACCGGTACCTCACTAAATGATTCCGCGCTGGTATTTTCTCAATTTATGCCGATTATATCAACCATGATCGGTTTTGGTATGTTATTAATTATTGGCGGCTGGAGTAAAGTCAAGGAAGGTTTCATCCCCTGCCTGATATCAGGTCTTACCATGGGATTTACCGCCATGCTGGTGGCTCACATCGGCAAAGGCATAGTTCTGACAGGTGTTATTGCCGGTATGGCTACCGTGCTGGTGATGATCCTTTATTTAAAACTCAAGGGCCAGCCATTATTGGACCGAAGCTGCGTAACCGAACCGGAAAAAGAAATCGAACGCAGTATGTCTTTAACCAAAGCCCTTGCTCCCTGGCTGATTTTGGTCGGCTCTTGTCTGGTTATAAACTTCTGGCCGCCGCTTTTCAATCTGCTCTTTAAAGATCTGGCCATGCCATTAAATATTATCCCGGGCGGGAAACCGATTAATACACGTATGCTGTGGAATGCATATACCTGGGTCATTGTCAGTACCCTGCTGGCGGTTCCTTTTATCAAACCCAGCCGGGCGCAATGGCAAGATATTATGAAAAAGTGGCGGCAGCGAGCACCGCGTCCTACTTTCTCGGCGGCAATATTTTTTGCTATCGCTTATGTCATGACCTACTCCGGTTTTGCTCCCTCTGAACAGGGCTGGGTGCTGTTGGCAGCAGAAGATAATATGATCTCTGTACTGTCGCTTAGTTCGGCCAACTTTTTTCACAGCCTCTATCCGGCAGCGGCAGCCTTCCTTGGCTTGTTGGGCGGTTTTGTAAGCGGCAGCGAAGCTTCGACCATTGCCTTGTTTACCAAATATAATATCCTTACCTCGGATCTGTTGAAAGTCAATCCTCTGGTCGTAACTGCAGGTACCGCCATTGCCGGGGGCCTGGCAAGCGTTATTTCACCGGCCAAACTGCAGAATGCTGCGGCTACCATTGACAGTATTGGGGTTGAATCAAAGGTTATAAAAATCGTTATCCCCATTGCCCTTGTCTTTACTTTGGTAGCTGCAATCCTAACGTTGCTCTGGGCTTAGAATGAGCAGTGTGACTGCCCTGAAAGTCCAAAGGTTAAATATAACCTTCTTCTAAAGCTCGAAATATATAATAATTCAAGCAGGCCCATACCACTTTTTAAGGTGATATGGGCCTGTTTTTGGGGTTAATTCAATTTATTTTTGCTTTTGTTTCCGCTTATTTTTTATTATAATCCTTATTGAGCTTTCTTCGATTGGGATAAAGATTTTTCAATCTGCCCCAGGTTGGCCAGTGCAATCTCGGCTTTAATAATTAATATATCAATCTTCTTGCCGCTTACGGCAGCTGCAAAATCATCGATGGATAAATCACTGCAGTTGAGCAATTTCTCATTTTTGACTTTAGCCTTTACTTTAAAACTATTCCAATTATCTTTTAGACGCGGCAGACGATTAACCGCCTGATCCCAATCCCCGCCCAACGCTTCAACTCCGGCCGCCATAATTTCATATTTGGTTTTATAATACTCGGCCGGGATATCGCTTTTGAAAACTTTGGCCAGACTTGCATATTGACCATATAATTCGATCGCATCTTGCAGACCACTCATTTGCTTTTGTTGACTTATATCCAGCGTCAGGTTTTCCATAATCGTTTCGAATTTATTTCTTTCCGTGACAGTCAAACCAGCTTTTATAGCTTCAGATTCTATTTTATTCCAATTCTTATGGATATCTTTCAATTTTGATGTCAGGGTCTGCCATTTCTTTTGCTGTTGGTCAGAAGTATCGGCGGTTTTTTTCTGATCTGACGACTTGTTTTGCTGCCCTGATTTTGCCTGCGAATCTGTTTGCTCATTTTTTGACTGATCAGATTCCGTATTTTTACTTGCTTGGGAATCGGCAATTTTTATCTGTGAAACATATTTATTCTCCATTGCAATCAGTCCGGCAAGATCGGTAATCATACTCTCAATATCGGTAAGCAAGGTTTTTAATTCCTGGGGAGGTTTTTGGGCAGCTTCCATATTGGGTTTGCTGGCTTTGTTATCTTTACTTTTGCCGGAACAGCCGGGCAATAATATGAAAATAGTAATTATAACAATAATTATTCTTACGTATTTATTATTCAACTTTGAATTACCTCCATTTCGGTTGCTGATTCATTGTTTTAGCTTATGAATAAATTGCTTATTTTAAACAAAAAAAGTCTGCCGCAGCGTTCATTTTTGTCGATTATTTTTCAGTATTTTCTATCTCTTTAATTTCTTTAAATATTAAGAATTATTTTTTTTATGCAGGAATTTTTATATGACATGAGGTAATATTTACCACGGGAGTGTGATGTTATATGTTTGATTATCTTATGACAGAACAACAACTGAAACTTCGTGACGAAACCAGAGATTTGGTTAAATGGATTCCCCGTGAATATATTTTGGATATGGATGCAGAGAAAATTAAATATCCGAAAGACTTTATGGCGGAAGCCGGACGGCGTAACCTGATTGGAATTAGGATCCCCAAAGAATATGGAGGCCGGGGTGGTCAGTGGCAGGATGACGTTATTGTGGCCGAGGAAATCTGTGTGCCAGGTTATATTTTTGGCTGTGCCTGGGGAGTAAGCGGAGATGTAGTTACCGAAGCACTAGTTCATTTTGGTACCGAGGAGCAAAAGAAAAAATATCTTCCGCCTATCTGCAAAGGGGAAAAATATGCGGCTGAGTGTCTTACTGAACCACGCGGCGGTTCTGATTTTTTCGGTGCAACCACAATTGCCAGAAGAGACGGTGACGATTTCATTCTGAACGGACAAAAACGATTTATTGTAGGCGGTGAAGGAGCTGATTACTTTCTGGTCTATGCCAAAACCGATCCGGAAGCACCTTCAGCTAAATCAATGACCTGTTTTATGGTGGAAAGAGAAATGGGGGTCAAAACCGAGTATCTGTACAATCTTATGGGATCGCGCGGGGGCGGAACTGCCCGGGTTGTTTTCGATAATGTAAGAGTCCCGAAAGAAAACGTAATTGGCGAAATTAACGGAGCCAGTGTTGTTTTTAACCAAATGATGATCCCGGAAAGGTTTGGTACCGCCTCGATGACGATTGGGGCCGCGCGGCCAGCTCTGGAAATTGCTACCGACTATAGCAGCCGCCGCAAAGCTTTTGGAACTGAGATCAAAAATTTTCAGGGCGTTAGTTTTAAGATCGCGGAAATGGTAACCAAACTGGACAGTGCCCGGGCTATGATTTATACTACCGCGCTGGCCATTGACTCCGGTCGGGTTAAAGCCAGTCGCTGCCGGCGTTTGGCTTCTGAATCCAAGAAGTTTGTAACTGAACAGTGCTGGGATGTGGCCAATCTGGCCATGCAGGTAATGGGAGGCATTGGCTACACCGATGTTTATCCTATTGAAAAAATTGTGCGTGATTTAAGATTGGCGATGATCTGGGTCGGTACCAATGAAATCATGAGTCTGATCATTCAGCATGAGCATTATCGGGAAAGATTGGCCGAACTATCTGCCGGAGATAAACGCAACAGTGAGATGGATGCGCTTAATGCTTTTGCTGAAGGGGAAAAAATTTACGAATAATTTTTTTATTGGAGGGTATTTTACCGAAGGCACTTGGAGATTCAAACGGCGGTCAGTCTTTTCTGGCGCTTTACTCTACATATAAAGATAAAAGCGGAGTAATGCACTCCAGGATTGTACCCACGCTTACTCCCGGCCCCGTGGTCACTACCACCCGCAATGATGTTCAGTATGTAGTAACCGAGTACGGTGTAGCCTGGTTAAAAGGGTTCAATCTCACGTCCATTTGTATGATTTTGTCGGCGTATTTTAGCAGATTATTTAATTGATTTTGCATTTTTCGAATACACAAATCGCTTCGTTTAGGCATTTCTGCCGCAGAAATGTTTCACGTGAAACATTTATTCCGGTTACGGAATATAAATACATCCCAGCCGACAAAACTTCAACAAATTTCAATTAAATTACGCTTTTCCTTCTTTTTCGTACTGACAGTATTAATCCTAAAATTAAAATGCATACAAACCCAACTACAGGATGTAAGATTGAATATGCTATAACTATTACTGGTATCAATAATATCCGTACCAATACCTTTAATGGCCCACTGCGGGCTATATAGGCGGCAATGGGAGGCGAGTTGTGATAATAGAAATTAACAAAGGCTGTACCGGGG
>JAAYCZ010000103.1 GCA_012729495.1 Syntrophomonadaceae bacterium
CCTGCCGGGTAAAGCGATCCTGGGCAATGTCATGGTTCTTTTCCGCTTGTTTTAAACCGGGTTCAAGCCTTTTCAACAACTTCTTCAAATCGTTGATCTGGGATATGAGGACATCAATTTCTTCATCGCCGCCCGGCGGAAATATAAAATCCTTCTCAATCTCCGCCTCACATTGACGAATCCGGCGGGTTAATTCGTTTTCATCATTATTTTTACTCAGGCGGGCCTGTCTCAACCGCTCTTCCAAACTCTGCCGGCCTTTTTGTTTCTGATGCAGAGCATCCATCAAGTCCTGGCGTTCGCTTTCCAGAAGCTCACGCCCGCGACTGCTTATCTGCGGTACTTCCCCTGCCACTGCCTGATATAACACCTGTTTCTGCAAATGCAGCAGCTCCTGCTTGACCATCGTCAAACTCTGCCGGATTTCCTGCAGTTTCCGCTCAGCCTGTTTCTTTTGATTCGCGATCCGGACCAGTTCCTGTTCCCGGAAAGGCAGAAGTTCCTGGAATTGCTGCAGATCAAGCCGGGCCTTGTCCCGTTCGCCGGCTTTGAGGAGATAATCATGAGCTTTCAAAATCCGGTTGCTCAGGTGAGCAAGTTCCTCAATCATTTCAGTAATCTTTTTTCCCAGTCCATTAAGCCGAACGTCGATCTCATCCACACGCTCCTGCCGGGCGCGAATTTGCTGATCCGTTTCCACCAGCTGTTCCTTTATCTCCCGCCAGGATTGCTGCATCTGACGGGTTTCTTCATAAGGATACTTCTCCAAAAACCGCTGCAGCTGCTTCATAAATTCCAAAATCAGCTGCAGCTGCTCTTCCTGCTGCTGACGTTCATATCCGTATTCACGGGCTTTTTTCGCCAATTCCTGTTGCCAGCTCTGAAACACCCCGGCAGAAAGGTTCACTTCCCAACCGGAAGGGAAGACTTTCTGCGCTGTTTCCATCAGCGGCCGGGAATCTCCTCCCAGGCTGTCCAGAATCGCCCGGGCTTGCTCCTGGGTCAGGACAAAAACAGGATGGGTCATCATACCCGCTTGTTTGCGCAGGCGGGCTAAAAGTCGCTCCAGTTCCGAAGACCGGCAGATCAGACTGATGGCCCAGAATGGATAAATCGTAAAATACTCACTCTCGGAACGAGCCAGTTGCCGGGCAGCTTTCTCAACATAAACCGCACCCGCCTCCAGATAGCTGAACTGCTCCCGCCATTCATCAATCCAGGCCTCCAGCAGCGGATCCGCGCTGTAATAAGTGCTGGACTCATAAAACTTGTACATAGCGAGCGCCTGACTTTCTTTCAATATCGCCCTTTCCTTATGCAGCCGCAGGTTTTCTGCCGCCCCCTCCAGTTGCGTGACCACTGTACTCTGCTTCGTATAGATGGATTGAACAGAATAGAACGCCGGATCCAGTTCCTTCATCGAAAGCAGCAGACGCTCATGTTCCTCCTGAATATGCTGCAGAAGATCCTGCAGGCTTTGTTCCTCCCGGCTATAGGTTTGCAAGGCAGGGCGCAGTTGGCCCAGTTCACCCTGCAGACGGCCTTTTTCGTCCAGCAATTGCCGCAGCAAACTTTGGTTTTCCTGGCGATCCCGCTCCAGTTCGCTGGCGTGCTGCTCCCATTTCTGTTTTTCCTGCCGTACCTCTTCCTGCTGGGGGTTGGCCAGAATCTGGCTGGCAATCGTCAGCATATCTTTTTCGGCCTGATCACGCCGCAGCTCAGCCTGACCTTTTTTGACCAGTAATTCCTGATAATTGCTTTGCTCCGCTTTATACTGTTCCTCTATCGCCTGTATATCGTGTTCCAGCTTGTCCTGTTCCTGCTGCATCTCTTGTTGTCTGCCGACCAAGACATCTTCTTCCTGTAAATAAGCCCAGCGCAAAAACCCGGCGTTGTTTTTGATTCTGGATTCCAGGTCTTCAACGTCAGGATCGGATGTCAGGCGCTCAATCTGTTCTGTATAATATTGAATTTCTTCTTCACTGCTGCGAATCCGTGCCTTCAGGCGGGCTATTTCCAGATTCTGCAGCCGGCCATCCTTGGCGGCGTATTCTTCCTGCCGGCCATCATATGCCTCCCGCTGCTGTGCATAAACTTCACCAGCGCGTTCCATCTTCTGCTGCAGGCTGGCCAACTGGCAGGACGCCTGCCTTCTTTCCAATTCCCGGCTTTGTTCCAGTAGTCGTTCACTGTTCTGGCGGTGCTCCTCCGCTCTTTGCCGGAGCTGCTGCTGTTCCTCCACCGCCAGCTGATGGAGAGATTTGGCCTCTCCTTTGGCTTTCAACAATGCCTGCCGGGCTTCTTCATAATCAGAATAACGTTCGACATAGCTGGTAATCTGCGTATCGACCCGCTGACTCTCTTCAATCTTGTCTCTTAATTGGCGGTGTTTCTTAAAATGCTCCCGCTGCCGCTCAAAGGTCTCCACAAAATCCTGGGCCCCATTGCCGGCCAGGGCTTCTTCCACCGTTGGAATCAGCAGTTGGTCCACCAATTGGGTAGTGGTTCTGCACCCCTCGAAAAATCCTTCAATTTCACCTTCCGCGCTGTTGATCCGGGCTACGCTGCGCCATTCCGAATTGATGATCTTGAAATTTTCCTCGATATAGGCCTGGTATTCCCGATTGCTGCTGAAATAATGTGCGCTTAGATAACTGTGGCTCATATACTGGTAATAGTCTGCCATCTCCTCTTTGCTGGCAGGTCTTTGACGTCCGTCCTGTCCCTCCCGCACAAAAGGCAGCCCTTCCAGAGAGTGTTCATCCCCGGATTCGTACTCATAGACATATTTATAGGAGTCCATACCTTCTTTGTTTCTGAAAACGGTCACAGCCGTCAGGGCGTATCGCCGCGGCCGGTCATTTAGAAGCCATTCCACGGCCAGATGCGCAGGACTATTATCCAGGGAAAAGGTGTCCTTGGCTTTGCGATCTGCCAGAGGCGTATGGGGCAGGATGGTTTGCAGCACCGCCTGTACAAAAACGGTCTTACCACCGCCATTTTCCAAGAGGATCACCCCGTTGTGGCTATCAAAATGAAAGATTTCGTCTCTATACCGTTTGGCCCCATTCTCATAGACCAGATTGGTAATCCGAATCCGGGATATTGATGGCATAATTACCTCTCCTTTTGCTGGCTGCTCTGATAAACAAACTCCAAAATACTCTGGTTATGCTCCACTTCCATATAGTATCGCTGAATTATGGTGCGGGCTTTCTCCGTCAAAGCCAGTTCATGTTCACCGATATCTCGAACCAAGTCCTGGGCTTCCAGGAATTTTTGGACGGTATGCAGAAAACCTAGACGGCTCCGGGTGCGGGCATCCTGGGCTTTCACCTTTTCCCTTAGATCATCCAGTGCATCCCATTTCTCAACCACCTGACGCCAGTTGTACTCCTGCTCCCGCTCCACCTTCTCCAATTCCTCCGGATCCATCTCCTTCAAGACCAGGAGCCGTTCATTCAAGCGATTCAGCCAATCAGTCACAGGCAGGAAATCCCGGGTCGGTTCTGTAGTCTGATAACTGTCATAAAATTCGCCAAACAAGACAATAATGGCAACATACATAAGATAAATATCGGCATTCACCGCATGGGCGGCAAGATATTCTTCTTTCAGGCGCCGGTTGGATATGTGAAAAGGGGAACTGATGGCCAAGGGAATAAGATAGAGCTGATCTCCGGCAGGAATGACTGTACAATCTACCTCCTGGGCAAACTCTTCCACCAGACCCCGTACCACATCATCAGCCAGATAGAGACGCAAGGCTTCCTTGTCCCCGTAACCCTTCGCAGCCAGCGCAGCATAAAGCCGAAATGCTTCCTTCACCTGCCGTTCATCATAGAACATCGCCTTCCACCTCCATACTCAAACGCATATTGCGGATACTGTAACGCCCGTTTACCTGTAGAATTCCTTCCTGTTCCACTACCGTTAAGCTGTGGACGTTTGCCGGCAGGATTTTCATTACCTCTCCCAAGATATTCTCTTCCGTCCCCTCATTGTCCCAACTCAACAGAATTGGCGAACGCTGATGCAACAGAATCCAAAAATCATAGAAGGATCGATGCTGCAGCAATCTATCCTGCCGATTGTCGGTACAATACTGGATCACTTCCTGTAGACTGATATCCTCCCGGTCACCCATGACTTCCAGAATCAGCTCCATAAAGCCCCGGTAATTCCGGCGCAGGACTTCCCTCTCCTGTGCCTGGGCTTCTTCATCAAGGGCTTGCAGGAATTCCTCCTGCCCTTCGTTTTCCTTGCGCCGTTCTACTCGCTGTCGGGAAAAAACTGTCAGCGGCGACCATTGCCGGCTTTGCTCCATGAACAAAAACGGCTCCACCAGCGTACGGGCTGCCGTCAGCGGCAATGGGGCACCCAGCAGCTGCTCGGTAATCTCCTTTTGAAAATTAAAAGAATCAATGCCAGCGTAATACAACGACTCCTGCGCGGCCTGCAGAGCCGTCGTCTTCAGCTCAATACTCTCCCGCAGCAGTTGCCCGTGCTGATGGTGCACCTCCCCCAGCTCCGCATCGATCTTCACAATCAGCTCATAGGCCTGCTGGTCTTTTTGGTTGATTCGTTCGTAACTCAAGCGATCCCGGGTCTCCCGTACAAAGGTCTGCAGCTCTTCAAATTCCTGATCCTCACGGCTAAGCCGCAGGTGAATCTCTTCTATAGTATCCCGATAGCGCTGATAGGTCTGTTCAGACACGATATTGCGCTGTATCTCGTGGCGAATGCGGGTGATCCTTTCTTCCAGAGTCTCAACCGCCACCCGCATTTCATCAATCTGACGCAATGCCCCCCAAAACTGGCCCCTTTCCAGCTGTTTGCGCAGCAAAAGCTGGTTGATGGAAACCTGAAACTCGCTGAAATACTCCCGGGTGGCAAAAATGAGCTCCAATCCCTGCTCATCCAGGGTATAATACTGGGTGTTGCTCTTGCTGTCGGAACGATCGGCTTTTAAAATCGAATAATAAATGGTTTCTTCCTGGCGAGTATGCCAATCATAAAAAGTGCGTGCATTTCTTTTCCCGCCGGGCGGGCGGAAAACATCAATAATATCCCGGGCCAGCTTTTCATAGCCTGCACCATCCAGGTTCAGTTCACCCTGGTTAATCACCTGAAAAAATTCCGCCAGTTCCTTTACGCCTGCCTTATGATTACGCAGCAGCATATTCTCAAAAAAGAAGAGCAAGGTCAGCAAACCCAAGCTGAAATAATCGATAGGTCGGTTGCTGCGATCTGTCGTCTTCTTATTCTCCAGACGAAACAACGGGTCAAACATGGCCAGTCTTTGCACCCGCTCCCGATAATTATTGGTAATATTGCGGGGATCTAACTCCACGTACTGTTCCTCCATATGTCCCCCAGCTCCGCGCTGTTTAAAACTTCCTGGGGAGAATAACCGCCATGACTCAAAATCTCCCGGATCTGTTTCTGTTCTTCGGGCGTAAACCAGGTCAAGAAGTGAGACAGGGCTTCCTCATTGCAGATTTGGTTGGTTTTCCCCTGTGCGGCCGGTTTAGCCAGCAAAGCACGATAAAACCATACCGCCGGTACAACCGGGCGCCGACTGTTCACGGCATGCCAGATGCTGATCCCCTCATAATCCAGATCGCCAAAATAGAAGATCCGGGCATCCGCTTGCTCCCTGCCCAACTGCTGATCCAGCATGAAGATATCCGCCGTCACCTTCCAACCTGCTCCATAGATAAGGGTAAGAAAAGACGTATCACGCATATGTTCCAGCAAAGCATGAAAAGTGGTTTTGTTTTCAACCACCAGGTGCAGGCTGCCGGCTTCGTTCCAGACCGGCTGATTAATCGCCAGCATCAAAGGATCAGGCCGGGAAACAATCTGCATAACCGACCAGATCCCCACCCGTTCCAGCAGCTTTTTGCCGCCTTTTTCATCAATCCATTTCTCATCGCCAACCAGAGCATAGGACCTCTCCGGTGCTGTTGCTTCGCTGTTCGGCCAGCCATGCTGCTGCAAATAATTGTTAATTTGCAGCAGATAAGGAAGATCCCTGTTCCATTCCGAAGCAGTTAAGCTATAATAAGCCTCCAGCTTGATCTGTGGGTCCAGTAAAAAATGCAGCCGTTCGATTTCCTGCAGATGGTCAGCGAAGATTTTGGATTGGATGATGCGATAAGTATTGGCTAGCGGGATGGTTTTATGATTATCACCATGCTTTTTTACCGGGACTAATATGCCTTTTTCAACCAGGTTGTTAACAGCAATTGCAAAAGCCTCATAACTGGTCTGTCCTTCCACCAGCCGCTCCAATTCACCTAAGGAAACGGTTTTCTTTTTACTTGTTTGCAGAAAGGATAGAATCTTATTATCCATATTGTTTACTTTTTCCTCAACACATTAAGTCATTTTCAAATGTTCTTTTGCCGTTTCTATAAATAAATCATATTTCACATATAATTGTAAGCAGTATATCATCTGGTTAGATTATTATCGTTAAACTATGGAGTAATACACGTTTCAACTGAAGCCGATGGGCGGATTTGAACCGCCGACCTATTGATTAATAATTAGAATAGCCGGCCAAAATGCTGTTCAAACGTATCCAACCATATCCGAAAAATAGGCATTCTACATTTTCTGCAAAACTCTAATTGGAGGCTTTATTAATCCCGTTTTTGATGCAAAAATGATAATTCGCTCTGCCTATCTGATGCAAAATTTTCTGCCATCCGCGTTTTTAAACCCATCGAATTCGACTGGTTTAAAATGCCTCTTGTTCAGTTGACTACAGTTTGTAGTCAACTGATTACCTTCTTTTTTAATCGTGTTTATAGCATACACCAATATTTTCTGCGGTTTCTTCTCAAAGAAGAACTATTTCAATGTTCTATTCCCATTATACAGGTATTTATTTAGAATACTTCTTCTTCAAGTTCTTCTTAAGTTCTTCTAACAAAAGTCTTTCAAGAAGAACGAAGACATAAAAATATGCGCCAGGCGTGTAAATAATCACACTTGGCGCGTATTTATCGAAAACATCGCTTTTGGAAAATCAATTCGCATAGAATTCATCCTGAATCGGCAAATCATTACTGGGCTTCAGCTGCACCCATTTTAGAGCCGCCAAATTGCGGATGGACAAGGCCACTTCATCCTCCTTCAAGGGAGGCCGCCGGCGTTGTTTCCATTCCATTACTTCCTTGAGGACATCCAACTCACAAGGAAACTCTGTTTCCTTCTTTAACTGATCCGCCGAGTATAAAATGGTGGCCGTTATTTCAGCCTGCCCTGTATCTACCCGCATAAACAGGTCAACTACCTTGTCAATGGTTTCATTCCATTTCCCATAGTGCGGCAGGACATCTTCACGCAACCCCGCATAAGCAGGCCCTACTTCTATATGAAACATTCTTCCCAGTGATTTTTCCTTTAATAGTCTGCAGTTTACCAGAAGCGTCTCGGTTTCCTTCAGATCTGGTGAAAAAGGACCATAGCTGTCCTTTTGAAATTGTAAACCGGTTGGAATTCCCTCCCTGCTGGCAGCAAAAGCGATTTTCTGAAACATGGTCCGTCCCACCGGATAATGATAAGGTTCTTGCTGCAAACGATAAAGAATCTCCACCAGCATGATCCACCCCAGCGGCAGGCGCTGCCTGGTATTGGGCTCGCGGGCAGATCCTTTCTTCTCATCAGCCAGCCTAGCGGCCAACTTTTCCAGATCCTCAATGGATAAGCTGGAATCGGGTGCATAGAGTTCCACCTCAACATCCATTTGCTGCAGATAATGATACAGCAGCGGCCCGACTTCTTTCCACTCCAGTTGCCCATTGCCACAACCCAGGGCGGGCATGGCTATGGATGTGATACCCCATTCCTGATAATGCTGGAGCAGATATTCCATACCACTCACGATATCCTCCAAACGCGAAACCGAGCGCCAGTGGTCTTTGGTCGGGAAATTAATGATATATGGCGGTGTTAATCCTTTATAAATGTACGGTTCTCCTGGCTTCACTTGATTATTTGAGCAGCGCTGCTGATAGTCCAGATACATTTCCGGAAACAGCTTCTTAAACTGTAAAGCAAGCCCCTTGCCCATAACACCGACACAGTTCACCGGGTTAACCAGCGTCTGGACCTGGGAATCAAACATGTTTCCTCTCGTTATTCTAATCATAAAGCCCTCCTACAGGAAAAACATATGTTCGTCTACCACTATATTACCTGTCAATTCATTTTCACGCAAGCACTTGACGGATTGCCTGGCAGATCCATAAGCACCCATAATATACGACGGATCTAGCCGATCAGGGATCAAAATCTCCGCGCATTTAATAGATTTATGTTCCCACTCCAGGATTTGATCCGGATGTGTCCAATATTCACTGAATACCAATTCTCCATTTACTTTTCTTAAACCTTCCGGACTGGGATAAAATGCAGCGTATTCGCTGGATGCATTCCGGTCGGCAACCACAGCGCCCCGTATGTCCAATACTTCTGGACTAATTCGCAATATGCATAAATCCAGATGCAGATTTCTGCGCCGATACATCATAGGATTTCGTGCACATATATAGAGATTCACATAATCATGCAGCCATTTGCCTGTGGGAAGTCGTTTATCCTTCCTCCGCTCCTGCACTTCTTGTAGGGCTACCGTCTCATGTGCTATTCGTTCCGCCCTTTTATGCGACAGAATACCATGCTGTAAAATGGACGGGATATTATTGATCGGCGTTATGTAATGGAGCTCTTCTAATTGATCTCTACGCAACAATACCACCTTCCTTCACCAAATAATTACTATTGCACAACGGGTAATCGGGTATTCTGCCATTTATCCTGCATCTTTTGATAGAAACGTTTTTCGAAACCAAGAATATTGACACTTCGCAACTTTCCTATTTTTGAACTATCCGGAATTTCCGAATAGTTGCATTCTCATCAAGTCAAATTGTGTTATCTGCCATCAGATAACATTTTCAGTTGTCCGACTTTTGCGGACAACTCACTGCCTTCTACTATTAACCTTCATTTTGAACTTGTAAGAATGTCTTACAAGTTACAAACTTCATCTAGTTCGCCATTGAAATAAATATTTTTTATTTTGGGTTTTGGTGTTTTAGTAAATGACGAATCCCCAGTATTATTGCGTCAACGCATTATTTTTATCTTAAACTTTATCTGAAGTATTACTAAATAAATTTTACTTTTACTAAGCTTAGTAAAACTCCATCCACAAATTGCCGAATTATTGGCATCTTTCACCTTGCACTTCATCTTAAGTTTATCTAAATTCATCTTAAGAATATCTAAAATACTCCAGGTCACTTTAAACTCGGCAGCACTTTCTCCAGATATTCCTGCCAGTAGTCATCATCACCGCAAATACTGTGAATCCAAAAATACATCATTAGTATCTCAAATGCTTGTTTTTTGCCTTTGGTGAAGGATTTTTTAGGCATCTTCCTATACAGAGAATCAAGATTAAAAAGATTGCTCTTTTGCCTGTAATCATATTCGTATTTACGCCATGAATGTGGGCTCTTGCTTCTATGGGTTGCTGGCCAGGAATCCTCAGCATCGTAAAAATAATTAACCCAATCATCAGCAAAAGCCACCACATTCACGCCATGTTTTTCGCATGTTTTTTCAATCCAATCATTGAACTCTTCTGAAATATAGTGGAAATCTATCCAGTAATTACGCTGACTATGAATGTGATGATAGTCTTTTATAAACTGGAATAGCATTTCGGTTTGATCCTTTAGGAAAGGAAACTTCTTGATCAGTTTTGCATAGCAATCATAAGATAGGCTGCGGAACTCACTGTCCAAATCATACAACAGAAAAAACTCATCCTGTTTTAAGATGTTGGCAATATTCCGGTTCATATGCTTTCCATATTCCGCATATATCTGGACCAGCCATTCTTGAACAGCAGGATCATAATCCTGCAACTGGTGCCGGTATTTCTCAAGTTTTTCATTATGCAGGGCTGTCTTTTCATCAACCTCGGTAATATCCAAATAATTGTTAAAATACTCAAAGACATAGTTAACGCAGGTTTTTAAATTCTCTGCCCGCTGATTCATATTAAATTCGTTAAGCCTGTCTTCCTTTTTTCTTCGGGCAATGTACTCTTCTATAGGAAGCATTATTTCACCTCGTTTGAAGAAACAGCCAGCGGCCATGGCCATTTAAAACAGTTTATTCCCGTTTCTTACTCAGCTGCTGATCTCTTCTTCTACTACATTCCTGGCAAACCCCTTCCGGCTCGTTTAAATGATAGATATGCGTCATTCCGCCGCTTCCATATTCTTTTTGACAAATAATACAGCGGTAGCGCATGCTTGGCTTTTCCGGTCCTTTTGTGTCCCAGTCATTGCGGTTTATAAAATTTATCCGGTGGATGAATAAATTCAGTATTATAGATAGGTTCTACCGGTTTCTTTTTTGTGATGCCTTCTGATTGAAGCTAATATCTATTCCCTTCTTTGTTAAATACTGTCTGCGATTTACGCAGAACCTGCTCAATGCTGTTAAGCCCTAGATCAGCAAAGGCTTTGTCGTTCCCCTCTGTAATAAACGAAATCTGGTTTTTAATATCGTTCATGCGGTTATTTACAGGTGTGGCAGACAGCATTAAAACCTTGGTCTTAACGCCGGATTTACCGGTGTACCTGGTTAGATCGGTATGGTTTAAGACATCGTAACGGAATCGGTCTTTCTCAAATATATTCAGTTTGTCATTACGGGTGTAGATGGTCCAATTCTCTCGTAATTTCTTGGGCACCAACACCAGCACTCGGTCATTTCTCGATTCATAGTATTTGATCACCGCCAGGGCGGTAAAGGTTTTGCCCAGTCCTACACTATCGGCAATAATGCAGCCATTGTACTTTTCAATTTTATCAATGGCCCCCATGACACCGTCTTTTTGGAACCGATAAAGCTTGTTCCAGATAATCGAATCCTTAAAGCCGGTACCACTTCTGACAATGCGCTCTTCCGTCAGTTCATCCAGGTACTCACTGAAGATATTGTAGAGGGTTACGAAATAGATAAATTCTGGTGTGTTCTCCTTGTAGAGTATCTGCATTTGGTCCAATACTGTTACTGCCACCCCGTGATGTCCAGCAATAGACGCTGTTAAATGTCCAAAAGCTGACGGACATAGTGACCCGAGAATATTAGCCCCGTAGGGGGCAGGGAGAACTAACTCAATTCTCCCTGAACAA
>JAAYCZ010000104.1 GCA_012729495.1 Syntrophomonadaceae bacterium
GGATAACCCTGGGGAGCATCCACAACGATGATGCATACCAGTTGCGGATCATCAGCCGGAGCAAAGCCGACAAAAGATGATACATATTCGCCTTCCATATACTTGCCGCTGCCTTCTTTTATTTTTTGAGCGGTACCGGTTTTGCCGCCTACCCGGTAACCTTCGATATAGGCATTTTTACCGGTACCCTGGGTAACCTCGCCTTCCAGAATTAAACACAATTTTTTAGCAGTTTCTTCAGAAATGATCCTTCTCACCATTTGCGGTTCATTTTTCTTAATTACATGGCCCTCATTATCAACCGCTTCTTTCAGCAAATATGGTTTCATTAATTTGCCCCCATTTGCTACTGCTGATACGGCAGTTATAAGCTGAATGGGTGTAACTGCATTGGCTTGCCCCATGGCCATCGTAGCCAGATCCAACTGGGTGGCCCGACTTTGGGGAACCAGTATGCCCTCGGCTTCTCCGGGGAGATCAATGCCGGTCTTGCGTCCAAATCCAAATCCATGCAGATATTTAAAGTATTTGTCCAGACCCAGATCCAAACCGACCTGAACAAAACCCACATTACAGGAATTTTCCACAATCTGAGCAAAGGTTTGACTGCCATGCGCTTTATTGTTGGCACAACCGATGCTATGCTTGCCGACTTTAATATGGCCGGGACAGAAAAATTGACTATTATCATTCACCACGGCTTCCTGCAAAGCCATGGCAGAGGTTGAAATTTTCATGGTAGACCCGGGCTCATACGCATCATTGATAGCAAAATTACGGCGATTCTCGGCAGGTGATTGGTTATAATTATTGGGATCGAATGTTGGCCGTGCTGACATCGCCAGGATGGCACCGGTAGCGGGATCCATTACAATTGCTGCGGCCCGCTTGGCTTTGAATTCTTTAAAGGCTTTATCCAGTTCACGTTCTGTAATATATTGAATGGTCTCATCCAGCGTCAGGTTTAGGTTGGCGCCATCAACCGGAGCAATGTATTTGTGCATGGCTTCGGGAATATTGGCTCCGGCTGCATCATGTTCAATGATGATGCGGCCCTTCTTTCCCCCCACCAGATTGTTGTAGTAGTTGTCAATCCCTTCCAGGCCGGTATTGTCAGTACCTGATATACCGAGAATATGGCTGGCCAGAGTTCCGCGGGGGTAAAAACGGCGGCTTTCCTCCGTCAATCCGATCCCAGAGAGTTCAAGCTCTCTTATTTTCCTGGCAGCGGTTGGGCTGATCTGACGTTTAACCCATTCAAATGAGCTGGCACGGGTAATACGCTTTAAAAGAGCCGCTTCATCCATATCCAGGATTTGGGCCAACTGGTGAGCGGTCTGCTCGGCTTTTTTGGATTTTCTTATTTCCGCCGGTATGGCATAAACAGAGTCGGTACTGATGGAAATTGCCAGTTCACGGCCATTGCGGTCGGCTATGACCCCTCGTTTGGCTTCCACCGGGACATCACGCATGCGATTCTGGGTGGCTTTGGCAGACAGCTCAGCACCCCTGACAAATTGAACCCAAAAAATTCGAGTTTCCAGAGCTAAAAATATTAAGATAAATAATAAAAAAAGCGCTAAGATACGCTTTCTTACCAGCAAACCAGTAGTTTGCATATTCAGTCCACCTCATTTAAGCATATTCTAAAGACTGTTTTGGGCTAGATGAGATAAGCTGGTATAGATTTTATATAAAGGCTTTTCACTCAGGTTGGTGGTTTCTTTCCGGCTGCTGGCCACCTGCACCGGTTTGGGCTGAACCTTAACCGCAATGGAATTATGCAGATCTGCCTTCTGCATGCCAAGTTCCGTGGCAGCAATCTTTTCAATTCTTGACAACGAACTATACCGGGCGATCTGATATTCCAGACGATGATTGGCGGTTGTCAGTTTGCTTATATCTTTATTTAAACGTTCAATATCATAACCCAGACTGGCGCTTTTGGCACACAAAAATACTAACAAGACCGCATAAGCAAAAAGAAAAAAACCGCATTTAACGATGAGCTTACGATATTGGTTACTGTTCCTGGTCTTAACAGATTTTCTGGCCCGAGGTTCAACAACTGGTAATTCAACCTGTTCCTGCCATGAATTCGAATACTTGTAGGCCACCTGTTGCATATTATTAAACCTCCCTAATATTTAGAACTATAATTTGCGTACTGCCCGAAGTTTGGCACTGCGCGAACGCGGGTTGGACGCAGATTCTTCCTTGCTGGCAATGATGGGTTTGCGGCTTAGAATCTCCAGTTCAGCATGATGATCACATACACATACGGGTAATTCAGGGGGACAGATACAACTCCGGGCTTTTTCCTGCATAAACTTTTTTACGATGCGATCCTCCAGGGAATGAAACGTGATTACACAAAGTCTTCCTCCGGGATAAAGGCGATCAAGGGCTTGCGGTAAAACTTCCAGCAGAGCATCCAGTTCTCCGTTGACCTCAATGCGCAAAGCCTGAAAGGTTTTGCGGGCGGGATGTTTTTCCCGGCGATAACTGGCAGGAACAGAGGTCTGAATAATTTCCACCAGTTCCATGGTACTCTCAATCGGAGATTGCTTGCGTCGGTTGACAATGGCCCGGCTAATGGAACGGGCATATTTTTCTTCTCCATAACGAAAAAGTATGCTGGTCAGATCATCTTCGCTGTATTCGTTAACAACATCGCGTGCACTAAGGCTTTGTTCGCGATTCATGCGCATATCCAGGGCAGCGTCTTCGTGAAAGCTAAAACCTCTTTCAGCTTCATCCAATTGAAAGGAAGATACCCCCAGATCCATCATGATGCCATGCACTTGATCAATTTTCATGCTGTCTAAAATATCATTTATTCTTCTGAAGTCACCATGAACCAGTTTTATATTGGGAAATGACAAGGTTTTGCGGGTCTGTTCAAGAATATCCAGATCTTTGTCGATACCGATCAGACAGGCATCCGGTTCCAGATTTTCGGCCAGGCGGCGCAGATGTCCCCCGCCGCCCAGAGTGCAATCAACATAGGTACCGTGAGGATCATTGAGCAGATAATCGATAGTCTCTGCCAGTAATACCGCCTGGTGCAACAATTATCACCCCTACAATCCTAAATCAACTAGACTTTCCGCATAAGATTCATATGAAGATGCAGCGGTTTGATTATAGGTTGCCCATATCGAACTCGACCAAATCTCAATTCTGGGACCCACCCCGATAATCACCAAATCTTTATCAATTTGTGCATATTCCCTTAAATTTTGCGGGAGAACAACTCTTCCCTGTTTATCGGTTTCCAGTTCAGCGGCACCGGAAAAGAAAAAGCGGGTAAAGGAGCGCACATCAGCCCTGGTAAAAGGCAGGGAACGAATTTTTTCTTCAATGCTCTTCCACTCATCCAATGGATAAATAAAGACACAATTATCCAGGCCCTTGGTTGCTACAAACCGCGTTCCCAGTTCTTCGCGGAATCTGGCCGGGACAATGAACCTGGCTTTTATATCCAATGAATGTTGATATTCGCCTAAGAACATTCGTTCTGCTCCTTGTAGGGTATTTTATGGGATTTCCATCCACATCTCTCCACTTCTCTCCACTTTTTTATTACTTCTAGCATTATTATTGTTATCCTTCTTTGTGAAAAATTTAACTTGAATATTTTTAAAAAATGAGGGCCCATAATTTGCCCTCATTAATTAACCCAAATCGAATTGGTGAATATCCAGGGACGGTATTTGCATCTATAGCGCAGATAAGCCTCAACCCTGTAAATACCTCGTGTTATGCCTTGAAAAAGATGTTCCCTGCCTTCACTTTCGGCAGCCAATTCTCCATTTTTGTATAGCTTTACCCGTGCCCGGTAAGGGGTGCTGACTTTGCATTGCAGATTTTCCTGCCAGGGTACGTCCTCTCCCATATTCCATATTTGCCGGTCATCACATAGAGTAAATGAGAAACCGCGGCTGTTTTTAAAATAGTCGTTGGCCACCCAGCAGGAAGCATTACGCAAGGCATCATAAATCATTTTTTTATCAGTCGCCAGATTGCCGCTTAAGGGTTGCGGTAAAAGTGTGTGCATATTAATGGAACGAAAACTGAAGGGATAGGATATGATTTTAAAATAAAACGGTCCCAATCTGAGCCCCGGGGCATGGGCATCCGCTCCCCCGCAGGCAACGATTCTTTTGCCCTGCCGCTGATAATCATCAAACCTGCGCATGGTCTGCGGGTAAGGTCCGATTAATGCTCCCTGGGGATTGAGAATATAATAAAGCGCTTTATAAAAATTGCTGATGCTGCCCTTCCATTGGGATAATAAATTCCATATTTCGATGCCCTGAAAGCCTTCGACACTCCAATCAACCCAGTTATAAACGTTGCCTTCATTCAAAAAATTGGAGGCATATTCCAAGGGATGGGCAATGATGCCGATTCCCTCCTGCTGATTAACAGCGTCTATGACTTCCTGAGGATGTTCGGTATTGTTTTTTACCACTTGGTCAATATCAAGGGCCAGATAATGATTGTGCGCTTCATTTATTTCCATTCCCACCAACATCAGCAAACCATCCTTATATCCTTCCTGGCTCGCTGCCTTCATATTAAAATGGTCGGTGACAATGATAAAATCCAGACCGGCTTGTTTGGCATAGTTGCGTATCTGACTGATGGTGGCACTTCCATCTGAGTAGCGGGAATGAATGTGCATGTTACCCGTGTATTCAAACATAGTATGTCTCCTAAGCCAACAGAGGGACGTTCTTTTTGTTGGCTACTTTTTGTCGACTAAAACTAAACATTAAATATAAATATCTACGCTCAGACCGGTAACCCTGGAAATCCATCTAGTGATATACCGTTACTTGTTTTGATTTTTCTTAATATCTTATGAAAAAATATCCTGCCGGTTGATTCCCCGTAAAACAATATGGTAAATACCGCTTTCGCTACGTTCCCTTGCTTCCTCATATTCTCTGATACTCCAGTTATTTTTTTATTATATCAGACTAAAAATAGAAAAGGCCAACAAAAGGAACGTCCCTCTGTTGGCCTTATGAGTCTAAAAGATTTAATCTACAACCTTCAAAGAATAGTTAATTGATGTTCCATTGTCGAATTGTACGGTGATAGCCATCTCAGCACCGGTTGGTACCATGTTGAGCGGCACGGGAAGCTGATTGGCCAGTTCCTTCTTGATTACAAATACGCCGGTTCCGTCGCCATTATCGGTAACAGTATAGTCGACGCCTTCATGCGGATCATAAGTAAGACCAAAAGCAGGCGAACCAGCCAGCATCTTGGTCACCTTTGTAGCTGAACCCCAGGTAATGTTAATCGGGGTATCAGCGGGTGCACTTTTACTGATGTTACCTGCAGTAGCAGAAAGAGCTGTTTCGGCTGTAGGCGCAGGTGCCGGTTCCGGAGCAGGAGTAGGTTCAACCACCGGAGGCATCGTATCGCCTAAAACTACAGTTCTGGTAGCATCTACCCAGTCGACCTTGATTCCCAGCGCTTCACCAATTGCTCTTGCCGGCAGATAAGTACGGCCATTATAGATAATTGGAGTCATTATACTGCCATCAACATCTTTAGGCTGCCAATCTTTACCATTCACGAAGAACTTGATATCCCCTGCCAAGGTTGCAGTTACGTCTTGCACTGCAGGCGCTGCTATTGTACCGGCTGCAAAAGCAAGTACCATAAATACAGCAACAACTAATATTAATCTTTTTTTCATTTAATAATCCCCCTATTTATATTTTACTATCATCCTTTTAAAGGCGATCCCTTAACCCTTCAAACATTAAAAATGGTTTGTTTTTACATTTCCTGTTCAATCGGAGCAACTTGCGCTGCTTTTTTCGGTCTGCCGATAAAGAATAGCAGGATCAGGGCCAAAGCGATGGCACCCAGTCCGTAGTTCATGGCAGCGGCCGTCGAACTGACTGCAGCGGTCTGATAAACATAGGTAACTGAAGCATTGGCTCCTTCGGGTTTGCCCAGGAAAGTATCGTTGAGGGTAATATTTTCCTCTAAGGCGGAAACAATGGCCGGAACTGCCTCCAGGGTATCCAGTCCCCCGGCTACAGCTGTCTTGGCCTGACCGGAACCATCA
>JAAYCZ010000105.1 GCA_012729495.1 Syntrophomonadaceae bacterium
AAGAAAAGTAAAAATTGCTGCTGCAGCCCATATTATCCCGAACCCCAAGCTGTCTGCAGCAGAGACCATACAAGAGCAGCCCAGGTTGACACCGGTAAAGGACTCGGATAACGACAATCGCTTGGACAAACTGGTTGTTATCGGTTCATCGACCGGCGGCCCGAAAGCGCTCAGTCAAATTATATCAGCCCTCCCGGCAGATATAGATGCAGCCATTTTAATTGTTCAGCATATGCCGGCCGGTTTTACAAGATCCCTGGCAGATCGGCTGGACAACTTCAGCCAGATCAGAGTGAAAGAAGCGGAAGACGGAGAACCCATCCTGGCAGGAAACGCCTATGTTGCTCCGGGTGACTATCATATGCGGGTATACCGGCAAAAGCTGCCCCTGGGTGCAAGGATGGTAATCAAGCTTAGCCAGGATCCGCCGCGTGCGGGACACCGTCCTTCAATTAATGAAATGTTTTTTTCGGTTGCCGAACAATTTGAGGGATCGATAACCGCGGTTATCCTTACCGGCATGGGCAATGATGGAACCGCTGGCTTGAAAACCATGCGCACCAGGGGAGCTAAAATTATAGCCGAACATCAATCTACCTGTGTGGTTTACGGTATGCCCAAAGCAGCGATTGAATCGGGTTGTGTGGATGAGATCCTGCCGTTGCCGGAAATTGGTCCGGCCATATTAAAAATATTCCAATAAATTCGCATTACGCGTTTTATGATTCCGGAGGTGCTTGCACTTGGAATTGGATATGACTAAATATTTGGATGTTTTCCTCGAAGAGAGCCGCGAACACATCAGAAGTCTCAACAGCAGGCTGCTGGAACTGGAAAAAAGTCCCGGTGAGACATCCGGCCTGAATGAAATATTTCGTTCTGCCCATACCTTAAAAGGCATGTCTTCGACTATGGGTTTTGACCAACTGGCTGATTTGACCCATCACATGGAAAATCTGCTGGCCGAACTGAAAGAGGGCAGAATGGTGGCTAATTCCCGGGTGGTGGACGTTCTGTTTGAATGCATTGATCGTTTGCAGATCATGACTGACAACATCGCTCAGGGCAATAATTCCACCGGGAATAATACCGATCTTATCAAAACTCTGGAAACAATCAGGGCCGGTCATGCTGAAACCGCTGCCCTGGAAACGGTACAGCCTGAAGAAACTGTGGAACAGAAGGAGCTTACCCCAACGTCATCCTCACAAGATATGGTTTATAATGATTATGATATCAGCGTTCTCAAAGAAGCCTTAAAACTTGGCTACAACATAAAGTATATGAAAATCGGAATTGCCCCGAACAGTATGATGAAAGCTGTGCGGGCATTTATGGTATTCAAAGTTCTGGAGGAAGCAGGGGAGGTCATCAAATCCAACCCTTCCGCCCAGGAACTCGATGAAGGCAAGTATGACGATCATTTCGAACTGGTTTACATCTGCCAGGGAGACGTCGAAACCATCATGGCCAAAATTAATCAAATAGCCGAAGTAAAACTGCTGCAAAACTATAGCCTGGATCCGGCTGCATTAACAGTACCGGAACCGACAACGCTCTCTGCTCCGCAGGCAGAGATTAGTCCGGCGGAAGAGCAGGCTGCTCATCAGAGCAAGATACCTCATCTCAAACATACGGTCAGGGTCGATATTGAAAGACTTGACAACCTGATGAATCTGGTCGGCGAACTGGTGATGTACAAAGGTCGTCTGGAACAGATCGGCTCCATTTACAAACTGGGAGAATTGAATAACACCATTGAACAGATCAACAGAATTACATCCGACCTGCAATCAGTGGTAATGAAAGTGCGCATGGTACCGATTGAACAGGTATTTAACCGTTTTCCCAGAATGATAAGGGATCTGGCCAAAGAACTAGGTAAGGATGTTGATTTTTATATAGAGGGCAAGGAAACCGAACTGGATCGGACGGTGATTGACGAAATCGGTGATCCGCTGCTGCATTTGCTTAGAAATGCAATCGATCACGGACTGGAATCTCCCCAGGAAAGAATGCGGTTGGGCAAACCAAGACAAAGCAAGCTTTACCTGCGCGCCCGCCATGAAGGGAACAATGTATATATTGAAGTTGAGGATGACGGAGATGGCATAAACCCCAATAAAGTTCGTGCCCGGGCGGTTAAAAACGGATTGCTGAGCACGCTCGAAGCAGAAAAACTGAGCGACGAAGAAATCAGCATGCTGATATTTGAATCCGGCTTCAGTACTGCCAATGTGGTTACCGATATTTCCGGCCGTGGGGTAGGGTTGGACGTGGTAAAAAGCAAGATTGAAGCCATGAACGGAGAGATTATTGTCGAATCCAGACCCGGTCTTGGCAGTCTCTTCAAAATCAAGCTGCCGCTGACCCTGGCCATTATTCAGGCCATGATGGTAACCGTTCAGAATGAAACCTATGCCATCCCCCTGACTTCCGTAGATGAAACCACCATGATCAGTCCACACGACATTAAAAACATTCAGGGACAGGAGTTTATAAGCTTAAGAGGCAGCATACTGCCTTTGCTGCACCTGGCCCGTCTGGTTGAGCTGCCCGAGAATGTTGGCGAGCCCGATGATATATATGTTGTGGTGGTGCACAAAGGCAGCAGGCAAATTGGCCTGGTCGTCGATACGCTGATCGGGCAGCAGGAAATTGTAATTAAGAATCTGGGCAAAATATTAAACGGCATTCCCGGCATAGCCGGAGCGATTATTGCTGGTGATGGCAATGTTTGTCTGATCCTGGATATTGCTACATTGTTTTAAGAGGTGACGAAATGAGTCTGCCGAAAGTGAATGAGTTGGAAGAGAACCAGGTGCACGATGAAAAAGTCCAGGTGGTAGCTTTCCATCTAGCCGGGGCTGAATATGCAGTAGAAATAAAATATATTGAGGAAATCAACCGGCTTATAAACATCACTCGGGTTCCTCGCGCTCCTTTTTACATAGAAGGAGTGATCAATCTACGCGGCAGCATTATCCCAATCATAAATCTACATAAAAAATTTAACCTTGCCGGCCAGAACTTTGATGAGCGAACCCGAGTCATTATTTTTGGTATCGATAATATAAAAGCTGCCATTATTGTTGACAAGGTTTCAGGGGTTATGCGGTTGGATGTTGCCAACATTGTCGAGGATAATCAATTTTTCAGTCCCATCAATACAGAAGTGATCAAAGGAATGATCAAAGTTGAAGATCGGCTGATGATTATTCTGGATCTGGAAAAAATGCTGGACACGGAAATAAATTAATCGGGGTGAATATTTTGAAAGAGCAATTTGACAGAATATCTCAGTTGCAGCTTGATGTACTCCGTGAAGTAGCTAATATTGGAGCCGGTAATGCTGCCACTGCACTAGCTGCCATGATTAATTCCGAAATCAAAATCAGCTTGCCGCAGGCAAAAATAATGCCGTTTACCGATGTTCCTGATTTTATGGGTGGTGCTGAAACCCATGCCGTGGGCATTTACTTTCATGTAAAGGGACCAGTTCAAGCCAGTGTCCTTTTGGTTATGCCCATTGAAAAAGCAGTTCAGCTGTTGAAGATGATTTTAGGTACCGGCGATATATCATTAACCGGTTCTTTTTCAGATTTGGAGTATTCAGCCTTAATGGAACTGGGCAACATTCTTTCCTCATCTTATTTAAATGCCCTGGCTTTATTTACCGAATTGGTTTTTAAACCTTCTCCTCCGGCTTTGGCCATCGATATGGTAGGTGCTATATTAAACACCATCCTTGGTCAGTATGGTGAAGTGTCCGATATGGTTCTGGTTATGGAAGCCGGCTTTAGAAAAGACAATCTGGATGTAGTGGGCAACATTTTTCTGCTGCCGGAACCAGCTACGCTGGATAATATTTTTACTTCACTTGGAGTGATGGTTTAATGGGAGAAATAATCCAGGTAGGTATGGCAGATTATAAACTGGCCCGGCCTCCTGACAAACTTATAACTGCTGGCTTGGGTTCCTGTATCGGCATATGTTTGCTGGATCCTGTGAGCAGAATAGCCTGTATGAGTCATATCATGCTGCCTTGCAGCCAGGACGATAAAAAATCAGGCAATCCTGGTAAATATGCTGATACTGCCATCGTTGCTGCCATTGCTGCAATGAAATTAATGGGTGCCAATACCGGCCATCTGGTGGCCAAAATAGCCGGCGGAGCACAAATGTTTCACTTTTCCGGCAGCAACGATTTCTTTAAAATTGGGGAGCGCAATGCATTAGCAGTTGAAAATAATCTGGAAAAAAATAAAATTAATCTTTTGAGTAAAGATATTGGCGGACATGTCGGCCGCACCATAATTTTTGATCCTGCCACCGGGAACCTGTCAATTCGTACCATCAAAGAAGGCGAGAAGGTTATTTGAGAAAACCTTTTTTGGATCTATAATGAACCTTTCAGCTTCCACTCGCAGAATACTCGCAGAATACCGGCAAAAAATTATCGCAAATCTTGCCAACGCCCAGGTCGATATGCTATATTATCAAATGGTGATTACACACGTTGCTGGATCGGATGGGGTTGTGCTTCAAAGTCCCCCACCGAAATGAAACAACGGAGGATAATAAAACAAACAGGAGGTATGAAAATGTCAGTAATTACAATGAAACAGTTACTCGAAGCCGGGGTTCATTTCGGACATCAAACCAGAAGATGGAACCCCAAAATGAATACCTACATTTACATGGAAAGAAACGGTATCTACATCATTGACCTGCAGCAGACCGTCAGGAAATTTGATGAAGCATATGCTTTCGTCAAAGAAGTGGTTGCTGATGGCAAAGGAGTTTTATTTGTCGGTACCAAGAAGCAGGCCCAGGAAACCATCAAGGATGAAGCCGCCCGCTGTGGCATGTACTATGTCAACCAGCGCTGGCTCGGAGGCATGCTGACCAACTACAAGACCATCCGCAAAAGAGTCATGCGCTTAAAAGAACTAGAGAGAATGGAATCTGACGGATCCTTTGACGTATTGACCAAGAAAGAAGTCGCCCACTTGAGAAATGAAGCCGAACGGCTGGAGAGATTCCTGGGCGGGATCAAAAACATGGATAAACTGCCCGGAGCCGTTTTCATCGTCGATCCCCGCAAAGAAAGGATCGCTGTAGCCGAAGCCAGAAAGCTTAACATTCCTGTAGTTGCCATTGTTGACACCAATTGTGATCCGGATGAAATTGATTACGTCATACCCGGCAACGATGATGCCATCAGAGCCGTCAAATTAATCTCAGCCAAGATCGCTGATGCTGTGTTGGAAGGTCGTCAGGGAGAACAGGTTACCGCATAAAGATCAGGAGCAGGGGTGAGGTTTAAAGCAAACACGCCCCTTTTTTATACTTGCCATGAATAAACGCACAGGAGGTAATTTAATAATGGAAATCACAGCCGCAATGGTAAAAGAATTGCGCGAAAGAACCGGCGCAGGTATGATGGATTGCAAAAAAGCATTGGTTGCCATGGAAGGCGATATTGAAAAAGCAATTGATGAACTAAGAACCAAAGGACTGGCCAAAGCCGCTAAAAAAGCAGGACGCGTTGCCAGCGAGGGAGTTGTCATATCCTATATCCATGGCGGGGGCCGTATAGGAGTCCTGGTGGAAGTAAACTGCGAAACAGATTTCGTGGCCAAAACCGATGAATTTAAACAGCTGGCTTATGATATAGCCATGCAGATTGCCGCTTCCAACCCGGTATGCGTAGCCCGTGAACAGGTTCCGGAAGATATGTTGCAAAGAGAACGTGAAGTACTGAGAGCCCAGGCGCTTGAAGAAGGCAAACCGGAAAAAATTATTGACAAAATGGTAGAAGGCCGGATTGAGAAATATTACAAAGAAAACTGCCTGATGGAGCAAGCCTTTATCAAAGATCCTGACAAAAACGTGCAGGATTTGATTCACGAAAAAATAGCCAAAATTGGTGAAAATATATCCGTAAGGAGATTTGCCCGCTTTGAACTGGGTGAAGGCATCGAAAAAGATGAAACCGATTTCGCTGCCGAGGTAATGTCACAGATCAAAGGCTAACCCCAAGTGTTGCTGATATGAAGAAATGATGGGGGAGGTATTCACTATGCAGGAACCCAAATACAAACGCATCATATTGAAACTAAGCGGGGAAGCCTTGGCCGGAGACAATGGCTATGGAATCGAACATAACACCATCACCTCCATTGCCCGCCAGATAGTGGAACTAACCGAAATTGGCGTGGAAGTAGCCATCGTCGTTGGCGGGGGCAACATCTGGCGCGGGGTAGCCGGCAGTGAGCGCGGGATGGATCGTGCCACCGCTGATTATATGGGTATGCTGGCCACGGTCATCAACGCCCTGGCCCTGCAGGATGCACTTGAAGGCGAAGACGTGGTTACCCGGGTCATGTCTGCCATCGATATGCAGGCGGTATGCGAACCCTATATCCGCCGCCGTGCCATCCGTCATTTGGAAAAAGGACGCGTCGTAATTTTCGCGGCCGGAACCGGCAACCCCTATTTCTCAACAGACACCACGGCAGCGCTGCGTTCCGCCGAAATTGAAGCGGATGCCATTTTAATGGCCAAAAAAGTTGACGGGGTATACGATGCCGATCCGCGCATCAATCCCAATGCCAAAAAATATGAGCGTTTGGATTACATTGACGTTCTTAATCAGGGTCTGGCAGTAATGGATTCGACCGCTGCCTCCCTGTGCATGGACAATAATATTCCGATTATTGTGTTTAATTTAACCGTAGAAGGCAACATATTAAAGGCGGTAATGGGTGAAGATATTGGCACCTATGTAGGGAGGTAAAAGAATGATCAATGATATTTTAAATGATGCCGAAGAGCGCATGAAAAAAACCATCGACCATATGCTGGGCGACTTCGCCGGCATGCGCGCCGGGCGGGCCAATCCCGCCATGCTGGATAAAATAATGGTAAACTATTACGGTGAACCGACGCCCATAAATCAGATGGCCAACATCAACGTACCTGAAGCCCGGTTGCTGGTCATCCAGCCTTGGGACAAAAGCACCATTCCCGATATCGAAAAAGCTATCATGAAATCTGACCTGGGCATTACCCCCAGCAGCGACGGCAACGTCATTCGCCTGGCTGTACCCCAGCTTACCGAGGAAAGAAGAAAAGATGTCGTCAAAGTCGTCAAAAAACGCGGTGAAGAAGCCAAAGTAGCCATCCGCAACATACGTCGCGAAGGCAACGATCTCATCAAATCCAGCGAAAAAGACAAGCTTATCTCCGAAGATGAGGGCAAAAAAGGCCTCGACAATATTCAGAAGCTTACCGACAAGTATATTAAAGACGTCGATGCAGCCTTGCAGGTAAAAGAAAAAGACATCATGGAAGTCTAGCAAATTGACGCTGGATTATGCTTGTTGAAATGGTTATAATAATAACGAATAACCCCCATATAATTGGGGGTTTTGTTATATGCCTTGCCATACGCTTGTAGAGGTTTATGCTTAAGGTTAGCGCAGGGGGTAAGGCG
>JAAYCZ010000106.1 GCA_012729495.1 Syntrophomonadaceae bacterium
AGCCAAAGGCTATGCCACCGATAAAGCGGTGGCAGCTTTAAAAGAATTGGGCATTACAAACGCTCTGATTAATGCCGGGGGCAATGTTTATGCCATGGGATGCCGGGCTGACGGTACGCCCTGGAAGATAGGGGTACAGGATCCCCGCGATCCCCAGGGAATCAAAATGTTGCTGCAAGGCCGGGATACGGCTCTGGTTTCTTCCGGTGATTATCAACGTTATTTTGAAAAGGACGGCGTACGTTACCATCATATTCTGGATCCGGCCAGCGGAACTCCGGCACGGGCCAGCGCCGGTACTACGGTCATCATGAAATCAGCCACGCTGGCCGATATCCTTTCCACCACCCTCTTTGTCAAAGGACCGACGGAGGGGATTGCACTGGCGGAAAGTTTTCAAGAAGTTGATGCAGTGGTGATCATAGATGACAAAGGTAGGATATTTACTAGCGCTGATTTAAACAAATACATGACTGAGCTGCAGGAGGCACGGTAGGTTTAATTTTTTTAAACCAGGCAGGCTCTGAAAAACAGAGCTTTATGCCTGTAAGAAATATATGTGCGTGTTTAAAGAAAGATAGAAAAGGAGTGGAATTATGAGAAAGGGGAAAAAACCAGGTTTAGGCCCGAGGAAAAACAAGTTTCCACGGCAAATCCTGGCAATGGTACTGGCACTGGCTTTGATGGCCTCCGTTGTACCGGTTTTGCCGGGGATGAACGTGGAGGCCCAGGTTGCAGATGTATGGGAAGCCCAAGATACAATTGCTCTGGTTGTAACTGGAAGTGGGGTTATGACTACGCCGGCGGCAACAAAAGAAGCTGAAATGGACGGAGTAAAGCAATCTCTGGCCAATGAGATAGCTTATACTTTAGCTGAATTACTGGAGATGACGCAAGAGGAAAGGAATTTCTCGGCCCGGAATAAATCAAATACGCCTTCCCAAATCCTGACCAAAGGTGTGGATCTGGAATCTCTGCTGGCGAAATCCGGTTATAATCCTGCGTCAGCACCAACCGTCAAAGTTAATACCTTGAGCTATGCCAAAAACGGGACGATATATGATTCGCCCATGGAAAATTACGGACAGACTGCCCGTTATTACTTTAGTGATCTGGCCAAGCCGGCTGAGCCTCCGGCAGAAGGTTCGGCAGTAAAACCAATCCTGGCTTTTAAGGCTGCAGAGGTCATAAACGTTGATGGTACAGAGGATACTGTACCCGCCAGTGATGATTTGCAAGATTTGGCAACCAAAGATATACCCAGGTTGTATGTGGGACAAACCGACCGAACTGACCAAAATGCCAAATTATCGAATAAGAATGTGCAATACGTTATGGTTGGAGACGCGGTGACCGCAAATAGTATTGATATATTCGGAAAGTCTTATACTCGTGCACAATTGATGAAAATGAACCGGGTAACCTATTCTTATACGTATGGGATTTCAGGAGGAACTGAAACGGTAAAGGTCCGCGGGGTGGCACTTGCAGACTTGTTAGCCTTGTCACCCGCAGTTATTGAAGACTATCAAACGGTTATTCTAACACCAGCTGACGATGCCGGTACTGGAAAATTTGCGACAAAGGCAAGTGCTGCCGACATCCGTAATGAAAGTAATCATTATATGATAGCTTACGAAATTTATGATACTACCTCGTCAAGCTGGATACCAATTTATGATAAAGCAAAAAAGTCAGATATATTCGGTGCATTTAAACTTTATGGGGGGTTAACAGCTACAGCGGGGGTTTATAATCAACCCAATAAAATGATTAATAAGATTGCCAAGGAAGAAAAAAGTCTCTTTAAACATATTAGTTATACGGGTGATTCCCAATATGGTGCTTATTTTGCGCCCGATGCCATTACCAGCGCTACTGTAACTGTAGAAGGGCCTGGTTTAAAAGCTACGACACCGGTTTTAATGCGGGAACTGGAAGAAACAGCGGATTCCAATATCTGGCGTGGCAAATATACCGATAATCGAGGGGAATATACTTACGAAGGGGTGAAAGTATCGGCTCTGGTACAGGGCTTGGTTAATTCCAATGTAGAAAAGGTAAGTGACAATATCAAAGTTGTCTTTAAAAATCGCTGGCGCCAAGATGTAGCCGCTATCAATTACAGCGATATATTAAATGCTGCAACCCCAGTTATTATGGCCTGGGGGATTTCAGATGGAACAAGAACAGCTCCATTTGTTTATAACGATAGTGCAATTTTGGAAAATGCGGACTATGCTGCATTAGGCATAAATGACGGCTGTTTGAAACTGGTTTATGACAAAAATGACACTGCTTTGACGGGGGTAAGCGGACCTGCAGCTTTCTCCAGTGTTGCTTATGTTTATGTGGAAAATTCAAGCGGTGCTCCCGGCTTTAAGCATATTGCTGCTTCCGATGATGCATACAACAACCCTGCCAACACTGAATACATAGTATCTTTCACCGGATCTGTTCTGGGTCGGGAAGTTAATTACACGGTAAAAGAACTGGAAAAAATGGTCGCCTATGATGGAAATGTCCCAGCTGCTCAGGGAATCGGCTATCGGGATGAATATAACTTATCAAATACCACTTATTGGTATGTTAATCAATATGAAGGGGTTAAGCTTTGGGATTTGTTAACAACTAAAATGGGTATCAATGCAGATACCTATAAGGATGATAACAGTACCCTGGTAAAGTTTGCTTCCTGGGATAATTATCAGACTAAAGCAGAGTTTTCTATGAAGCAGCTGGCTGATCCGAATCTGTTTTATTACTACGAAAAATCTCCTTTGGACACAGGAACGGATCGACCAAGCAAAGAGCAATTATCGACCGAAGCATATTGGCCTACCAGTCGGATCGGTGATAACTGGACAACTGACAGCAATGGTTACCCGGTGAAAAAATATTATCCGGTGCTGCTGGCTTACGGTGTTAATGGCTATCCTTATGTAAAATCATCCAAGATGAACGGCTATGCCGGCGGTTTGGGCAATGATGGAGGTCCTTTGCGGGTTATCTTCGGAAAAGCTGACGGCATGAACAGAGTAAATAAGGATGATCCCACTAACTATGCGTATTTTTATAACAATGGTTCCAATCAGCTGCAACGTGTACAGGAAATCTATGTAGGCGACAATATCCGTTATAGCACCCATAGCCAAAATCCTGGTGCTGCCTATCAGACTATGGCTGATAAGGAAAAGGCTTTGACGGTGGAAATCATCCAGGGTGATGGTACCAAGGATATACGGAGTTTTACGTTAAGGCAATTGGAGAACTTGCTTTACGGTGATGGCGTACAGTCGGTTGATCGCCAGAACCGGCGGGAAAAAGGGTATTATTTCTATAAAAAGGATTCCCAAAATAATCCTATCCAAGATTTATTTGAAGGGGTAAATCTAAATTATCTGTTAACTGAGGAAGTAGGAATGCAGGGAACCCTGGGAACCGTTTCTTTCTACTCCGGTGATAGCATACAAGGAGGACCTATTCCTTTAAGTGATTTAGCATTAAAAGGCTATAACTCGGTAAACGGAATCGATGGGCTGAGTAAGCTGGTTGCCTTCGCTAAAAACGGGTATCCTCTAGTGGCAGGTTCTACTGACGGAGTTGATGGATATGTAAAAACTGATAGCGTGACCGGGTTGACCATTAAAAATTCTGGCGGCCCCTTAATGCTGATTACACCGCAAACCGAAGAAGAAAAAAATGCAGGTACATTGGGTACCCTGGCCAATGTGAGCAATTTAACCAAAATTGTTGTCAACCTTGAAGCAGATGCCTATGCACATACCGGGGAAGCTTATGCTGCCTATGCTCAACAAGAAGTAAGCTTTACCGGCGGCGTAAAAAGTGATGGCCTCAAACTAAAAATAGGCGACATGGAGAAAGCTCAAAAATACATGCTCTCTGATGATTATACAGTGGGTGGGAAAACAAGCCGTTACCGGGGTTTGGATCTCCAAGCCTTCCTCTTTGGGTCCGATGTTGGAGCCAGTAATCTGCTTAGCAAGATAAACGTTAAAAATGCTGCCGGATCTGAATATACATTGTCTGCTGATGATTTGACCGGGGGCGTAAGTGGCAAGAAAGTAATACTTGCTTATGGTATAGGCAGTTCTGCCGCGAACGCCACGCCGGCGGACGGAAAACCGTTAGTACCTACGACCAGCAGTACGGGCTATGATGCAAGCTATTTGAACAGTGGCGGACCTTTACGTTTAATTATTAATAATGGAACATCAGAGGCTTGCATTCAAAATGTATCGGAAATCAATGTAGAAGTGGCAGAGGTTGAAGGATGGACCCATAGTTTCGGTGTTTATGCTGCTTACGCTGACATGCCCGGATTGCGTATTTCTGGCAGCGATATCTCCAAAACCACAGATTTCACGGTTGGTGAGTTGGAAAAACTGGCTTCCACTTATAAGGTTTTTGGCCAATACAAGCTAGGCAATGATGTATGGGTACAGGGTATTGATCTCTGGAAATTAATCAATTATATCGGGTTAAAGACAGGGGTTACTTTTACAGGAATCACCGCCAATGCCTCTGACGGTTATGGTACATCCTTTAGTGCCACTCAGGTAAAGGATGGGATTAATGGTAAACCAATGATTATTGCTTATGGTATGGGGACCACCAGTGAGAACGGTTTGCCGCTAGTGGCAGGGAACGACACGGATAAAATCAAGACCGGATACAACTCGACCGCCGGCAATGCCTTTGGACCCCTTCGTCTTATCGTAAATGACAACACCGGCTGGTGTGCTAAATGGTTGGATAATATAGTGGTAGGTACAGGTTCTCATGAATCCCCTGAGGCGGCTTCCGGATCGTTTGCTATAACCGGCAATGAATTGCCGGCGCCGAAGACTTATACCATTACTAACTTGTCATCTTTGGGTGAGACTACAGCAAGTTACAGCTATAAATCAGGAGACAACACAGTTGCGGATTCAGCTACCGGTGTATTGTTAAAGACCCTTCTGCAAAATGCGGGAGTATATGGGAATCAATATTCCTATAACTTTAAGACTACCGATAGTACTACTAATGCCGCATACTTGAATATTAGCAAAGATAATATAGAAACTCAGAATTATCTTTTGGCCTATAAGGTGGGCGGACAGGACATCCTGGATAAGGACAAGGCGGGTGCGGAAGCCATTTTTAGGATTTATCGCAATTTTGATGGCGGCACTTCCTGGAAGAATCGGCTAACCAATATTGTTGGTATTGAAGTAGTTGATAACTTTTCCGATACAGTAGTATTCAGTCTGGATGTTAATGGAGAAAAAATGGCTGAGTTGACCCGCAGTAAGCTGGTATCAGTCAATAGTCCGGTATCAACGATAACCGTTGGCAGTGATACAATATCGGGCATCATCCTTAAAGATCTTTTGGACAGTTTAGGAATGAAAAATTTATCTTCAAAGATCACTGTCAATGCAAGTGGCAGTGCCATTGCTGACCTAAAAGATCTGACGCTGGAACAGGCGGCCAATTACTTCCTGGCCTGGAAGATCGGGGATCAATTTATTGCTGATAGTGTTGGTGAAAGCCTGTCTCCGCTGCGTTTATATGCCGGAAATAATATTTATAAAGGAATTTCAGGAATTACGGCGGTACCGGTCTATAATTGGATAACCAGTTCTCTTGGTGAGATTGCCCCTGCCAGTGTTCGCTCCGTTACATCTGACCATAAAGGTGGGTATTGGATCGGATCAACTTCGGGATTATTCCATTATGACAGCAGTGGTAAGGTTAGCCAGCCCTATTCACAAGATAACGGTAAATTAAAAACGAATTATGTTATTGATGTTGCTTTGGATGGCCAAGACGGGTTATGGGTTTCTCAAGGATGGACGTATTCAGGTGGTACCAACTACGGTTTGATTTATATTGATAGTTCAGGTAATGTAACCGAATTTAACACCCAGAACACTAACGGCGGCCTTCCTCATGACTATGTTCAGGCATTGGAAGTTGATAATTATGGTAACCTTTGGATTGGATCTTTTGGTGGTTTGACCAAATACAATGCAAAAAACCATAATTGGAAAACCTGGACAACCGCAGATGGACTGCCGGCATTATCAGTCAATACGCTGGTGCAGGACGGAGCAGGAGGTTTATGGATCGGTTGTTATCCCAATGGTGAACAAGGCGGTTTGCAGCCACCCTTTAATGGAGGCTATGCTTACCTAAGCCCAGATGAAAAACTTACCGTTTGGAAATACGATGCTGTTAAAGATACAGAACTGAACCAGTATCTCCTGGGAGATTTTTGGGTCAGAGGCATTGCTGTGGATGCTGAAGGAGGAGCTTGGATTGCACGTTCAGGTGCTGCACCGATGTATTTCAACAATGAAGGGTATTATAATATTGATATTTCCGAATGTGTAGGCGGGCGATTGGATTACGTATCCCCGGATAAATCTACTGTTACCCATTATACTGGCCGTGAATTAGTCGAAGCGATTAATAAGGGCATAATAGCCCCGGATTCCGCGGCTCAACAAACTGGAGCAACTCCGGAAATACGTGCGGTGGCAGTTGACGGTCAGGGCGGTCTCTGGCTGGGCACTTCCGGCTTGGGTATTTTCCACATTACATCGTTGGGGCAAGTGGAAGATCATTATATATCCAAGCGTTTTGACTGGAAAAGCAAGCTGATGGATAATGTATATGCTCTCCGCGTTCAGAGCGACGGTGCTGTTTTATCCGGAAGCAATGGGGGATTTGCAACCACCAAGTTTACAGGACTAAAAGCAGAGGCGGGGTTAAAGTCCTTAAGTACAAATGTGGGTACTCTTAGTCCTGGATTCAGCCCCAGTATATTAAATTACACATTGGCAGTACCGGCGAATACTACAACGGTTACATTTAATACCACCCCATTATCGGTGGGATCAACAATAAAGTTTAATAATACAACCAATGCGACAATTTCATGTAGTGAAAGCAGTACGGTCGTTTCAATCAGTGTAACCACAAATGATTTAAACAAAGACTACATTGTTACCATAATTAAACAAACTTCGGTATCTTCCAGTGAACCCGTCGATGCAACGGATGTTAACAAACCGCTTGCTTTAATCACAGCAACTAATAATACCCGGTTAAAAACCAATGCTGTGAGCACCGGAACAAACATGTCCGGCAAATTGCCCTTAGTCATGTCTGAAACGAAAACATCGGATAGAAGCGCAGGTCTTACGATTCTTAAGAATACTGAGGTAACCGGTTCGGCATCATGGGATGGTTACCTAATGTTACCGAGTATTATGTCATCAAATAGTGTAAGTGTGCCCCAGGCAAAATCCGTCGATTGTGTGATTTCGTTTGGAAGTACAAGCGAGGCACTAACTTTTGATCAACCGGTACGACTTTATCTGCCCAATATTGGCGGAAAAACACTTGGATTTATTCCGGCAGGCAGCTCGGAATTGTCGGTAGTTACCAATGAACTGAATACGGATGATGTTTCAGCTTTATCGGCTAATGATAAATGCGGTTATGTTCTGGTTGACAATCTTAATATGGCTGTTTGGACACGCCAAGCAGGAACCTTCGTTGCATACACTCAGGGAACATCTTCCGGCGAAGTACCCAAGGTTGAGTATGCCCTGGTGATTGATGGAGCAGGGGTGAATTCTGAAAAAGGTTATACACTGGCTCAGCTGCAAAACTGGAAAGGGAAATTTACAGGCTATTATCCCTGGCTGAATAACTATAATAATCGCGGCGGAGAGAGTCACACCGGCATTAAATTAGCAGATCTGCTTGATGCCTCCGGCTTGACCGGCAGAGCTGTCAGCATTACTTTGACGGCAGATGATTTTGTCAGGGAATTTAATCTTGGTAATGGTGAGTTGGGAGTTAATAAAGTATATCCCAACAATCTCTTTATGATTATTGAAATCAATGATAAAGGAGAGCTCCAACTGATTGTACCTCAGGAGACTACCGATAGTATCAACAGACAACATTGGATCAGAGATTTTAATAGGATTACCGTGAACGTAACTTCAGTAACTCCAGGGGGAGGAACCTCGGGTGCCGGTTTGAACAAGCCCAAGGAAGAAACGTCGCCATCTGATACAGTAACCAAAACTATAACGGCGGTAATCACTGCACCTCCTTCCATCAGCGGAGGTACAGCCAGTTCCAGGGTTGCATTAAATGATGTTAAGAAAGCTATTGATGAAATTAATAAAAACAAACCGGCAGACGGAAGCGCTCCCAAAGCCGTACTGGAAATCGATGCCTCCCGTGCAGGGCAGGGGAACAATGCCGGGGAAGTTAACCAGACTCAGGTCACGCTGACCGCAGAGACCCTGAAAGCCCTGGTCAATCAAGAGAATATCACTGCCAGCATCAAAACTGATCTGGGTGCCATTGTCTTTCCGCCAGAGGCGCTGCAGCAGCTGAACTCCAACAGTGGACAGCCGATTGTTATCAACATAACGCTCTCCGGTTCAGTACAGCCGGGCAATGGAGCTGAGCAGATCGGTGACCGGCCGGTGGTTGATATCACCATTACTCAGGGTAATCAACAGATTACCAGCCTGGGCGGCAGGCAGATCAGAGCCGGTATTTCTTATAAAGCGCAAAATACTGAAAACCAAAGCAAACTGCTGGCTTACTACATCAATGATAAAGGCGAGAGCAAGCCGGTAAAACTATC
>JAAYCZ010000107.1 GCA_012729495.1 Syntrophomonadaceae bacterium
GACATTATCAAAACAGGCCAGCTTCCTATGTTAAAGCGGGCTTTTCAAGGGGAAACGGTTTTTTTCCCGGAGGTTAGAGTGCCGTTGGAGGAAATTGCCCGTAAATATGACATACATGATTTCAATGTGGAAGCTGTATATCAGGACATTACCGTTTTTCCGATTCTGGATGATTTTCAACGGGTGACACATGTAGTAGCCTTTCTGATTAACCGGAGAGTTTATCGTGGCCAGGATGAAATTGAGCGGGCCAAAGAATATATTGAAACCCACTGGCTGGACAGGTTTGACGCCAACGCAACGGCGAAGGCGGCGTGCCTCAGCAAAGCGCATTTCACCAAGTTATTTAAAAAGCAAATCGGAGTGACCCCGCATGAGTATTATGTCAACTATAAAATCAGCAAATTAAAGGAAAAATTGCTCGATACCAACCTTTCCATCACGCAAGCGTTTGCTGCTTGCAATGTAAATTACAACAGTCATTCTGTCCGGGTATTTAAAAGCAAAACCGGGTATTCTCCTTCTGTTTATCGAAAAAATCAGATTAAATGATTAATGAGGGTTAATCCATGCAAGATCAGGTTGAGAAGGCGCCAGACTTGGTTACATCATTCCCGTCACACGATGGGAATCAGGAACTGCTGGCGCAAATTTTTGCTTTATTTCCCTACCCGATTCAGATTTTCTCCGCTAATGGGACAGCCCGCCTGATAAACCAGGCGACACTCGAGATGATAGGCATTCGGAGCAGGGAATTGCATGTAGGGATATATAATGTTTTTGAGGATCCGATTGTGCTTGAGCTGGGGGTAATGGATCAGGTCAAACAGGTATTGTCGGGCAAAACCGTATTTATTACTGATTTTAATGCGTCCTATAAGAATATGATGCGCCATTTTGATGTGGAAGACCGAGATATTCAGACCATCAGCGCCGACATTACTTGTTTCCCTTTGGCAAACACCGAGGGGGTAATCGATCACTTTGCTGCGGTTTTTCTCTTTAAAAAAATATACCGGCGAAAAGAGGAAGTTGAACGAGGCAGACAATACATCGAAGCGCATTGGCAGGACAGGTTTGACGCCAACGCAACGGCGCAAGCGGCATGCCTCAGCAAAACCCATTTTACGAAACTGTTTAAGAAGCATACCGGTATAACCCCCTATGAGTATTATATCAACTATAGAATCGGCAAACTGAAAGAGAAATTGCTGGACACCAGCCTTTCTGTCGCGCAAGCGTTTGCTGCCTGCAACATGGATTATAATGGGCATTCGGCAAGATTGTTCAGAAAAAAGGTTGGCATTAACCCGTCTGAATACAGGAACAAGACAGAATAAAATGAGGCACTTTCTATATTAATAATGGCGAGCCAGGCTGTGATGGGGTAAAAGTCTGGCTCGCTTTGCATTTAAAAATAACATTATCCGTTCTAATTATAAGCATTTTCAAACTATTCTGAGGTTCAAATGATGAATAAAATACAGGTAACTATACTCTGATCTAAGAAAGGAGCGTTAACATGAAGCTGAAACCTGTTATTCTGTTGGCCGCACTTTTTTTTGCTGTTTTCCTGGTGCCGGCGACGGTGTCTGCGGCTCAGGCAGAGCCTGTTCTTGAGGCTCCGCAAAATCTTACCGTGGAAGTCAGGCAAAATGAAAAGGGAAGACCGTATTTTGATGTAAAATGGACAAACCCTGCCAGTATCCTGGAACTGGTGAAGTATTGGGATGAACATGGCGAAGCCCCGTTGGAATATCAAATTGATATGAAGGTAGGCAACGGAGCTTGGCGCAATGATATAGGAGAGTCGATTACAGGCAATTCGCTGCATGCCGGGTATGATGAAACCGGAATTTTTGCAGTCGAAAATGTA
>JAAYCZ010000108.1 GCA_012729495.1 Syntrophomonadaceae bacterium
ATCCCGAGATAAAAAGCCAGTTTGAAACTTATAGGATAAATACTTGCGGAGATAGTTTTTCATTATTAGAAAAGTGAGCATATTCTGAATTTTTACGGTTGACAGGTTATCAGCAGCTATTCACCTTTTTTTAACGCTCTGACTTGACACCGTTTTTACTATGTCAAGTTTATTTTTAAATTTTTTGTCGACCGAACTAATAAAATATTTGCAAAAATAAAAGGATTTCATCTGTAGATTGTAGTATTAAAAGTAAACAAGTGAACTGATGTTTGTGTACCACATCTTGTGCTGCATTGATGAAGATACAGTATGGTGCCACAATTTAACGAGGTGAAATGGATGATGATCAGGGACGAAATTGAGCAAAGGGAAAGGGCCATTCTGCATCCATTCGCTACCCGATCTGATTCTTCCCGGGGCAGAAGCAGGTCTGAAGAAGGCGACCCCATCCGTACCTGTTTTATGGTTGACCGGGATCGGGTGATTCATTCCAAGTCATTCCGGAGGCTTAAACATAAAACCCAGGTATTTATTGCTCCGCCGGGAGATCATTATCGGACCAGACTGACCCATACCCTGGAAGTTAATCAGATCGCCAAAACGATCGGTGCCGGATTAAACCTCAATCTGGATCTGATTGAAGCCATCGCTCTGGCCCATGACGTCGGGCACACTCCCTTTGCCCATGCCGGGGAGCAGATTTTAAATGAACTGGTCAGCGGTCATTTCCGCCACAACGAAAACAGCATAAGAGTACTGACCCGGGTTGAGCAGCATAAGTCCGGCAACGGGTTGAATCTGAGCGAAGAAGTACTGGATGGAGTGCTGCACCACAGCGGATACGGGGGAAATGTACCGGCTGCTGCCACCTTGGAAGGCCAGGTAATCCGGCTGAGTGATAAGATTGCCTATGTCCAGCACGACATTGACGATTCCATTCGCGCCGGGTTGCTGGTTCTGGAGCAGATCCCGCGCGAATATCGTGAGGTTTTGGGTGATACCCACAGCCAAAGAATAGCCACCCTGGTTACCGACACTATCATTCACAGCCGCAGGTTAATGGGAGAAGGGGTCAGACCCAGAGTGGAACCCGGTCCGGAAAAAGAAAAAGCCTTGTTAGGCTTGCGGGAGTTTATGTTTGAAAACGTTTACCGGGGTTCGGTTTGTCAGGCGGAAAGACGCCGGGCCATGTTTATTATTGAACAGTTGTTTAGTTATTATAAAAAACATCCCGGCCACATGAGCAGGCTTTATCAGCAGATTGCAGATGAAGAAGGCATCGAGGCGGCGGTGGTTGACTACATTTCAGGCATGAGTGATGATTACTGCATTGCAGTTTTTGAAGATATTTATATACCGCATTCCCATGTACCATATCCTTCGGCTTTAAAAGAAGAAATATAAAAAAATCTTATAATCAATTAGATTTTGACAAAATTCATTAAATTAAGCAGGGTTTTTTTTTTCGATATAGAAATGTAGGTGAGTAATGACAAATTACTTTGATGATCAGCTTTTACGTGAAATAGAATCAAAAATCGATATTGTGGAACTAATTTCCGAAAATGTGAGTCTTAATCGCAGGGGAAACCGATACTGGGGACTCTGTCCGTTTCATCAGGAAAAAACCCCTTCATTCAGTGTCAGCCGGGAAAAGCAAATGTTTTACTGCTTTGGCTGCCATGCGGGAGGCAATATTTTTTCCTACTTGATGAAACGTGATGGTCTGGAATTCAAAGAAGCGCTGGAAATGCTGGCCGCCAAAGCCGGGGTTGAGCTGGCTGTTAGTAAAAGCAAAAAAAATCAGGACCTGCACAAGCAGATGATTGCCATCAACAATGCTGCCGCTGAATATTTCCAGCAGCAGCTGCAGTCCGCTAACGGCAGACAGGCAAGGGAATACTTGGCCCAAAGAGGCATAAGCCAGGAAACGATAGCAGCATTTAATCTTGGCTACGCGCCCAACGAGTGGCAGGCCTTGACAGATTATCTGCTCAGAAAAGGGTATTCTCTGGAACTGGTTAAGAATTCCGGGCTGATTAAACGCAATGACAACCAGGAACGATATTATGATTTGTTCCGCGACCGCATCATTTTCCCCATAACCCAATACAACCGTGATGTGCTTGGATTTGGCGGACGGGCTTTGGGAGATAATATGCCGAAATATCTTAATACGGCGGAGACTGATATTTATTCCAAACGCAAAAACTTGTATGGGTTGACCCAGGCGCGAGAGGAAATCCGCAGCAGGAATGAAGTAATTCTGGTTGAAGGTTATATGGATTGTATCAAACTGCAGCAATCCGGAATAATAAACGTGGCGGCCTCGCTGGGAACCTCGTTGACTGAAGAACAGGCATCATTGCTGCATCGTTATGCTGAAAAAGCGATCATACTATACGATGGGGATGAAGCCGGCCAGCGGGAAACAATGCGGGCAATTGAGATTCTGCGCCGGCAGGATTTAAGAGTTGAAGTAATTGTACTGCCGGCCGGGAAAGATCCGGATGATTTTGTAGAAAAATATGGTAAAGAGGGATTTTGGCATTACATACAGAATAATACCTATAGTCATATCGAATACAAGCTGAACAGATATATTAATACTAATCCCAGTACCAGGCTTGATCTCGATACAAAAACCAGAATTATTGCACAATTAAAAGAAGATATCAATTCATCAGGCAGCGTAGTGGAAAAGGAACATTACATTAAAATACTGGCCCGTAAATTGCGGTTGGAGGAGATTGTTGTAGCCCGTGAAATCCGTTCGGGACGAACCGCAGGCGTAAGGAATAAAACTGGAATTATAAGGGATAATAATAAATACGGAAAATATGGTATCCAAGAAAAAATCCTGGCAGCAATGCTAAATGATGAAAATACATTTGTTAAAGTACGTGCAAGAATAGGGATTAACTTCTTTGCCAACCCGGATTATAAAACCCTGGCCAATATATTTGATCAACTACAGGAAGGAAAAGAAGACAAGATGCATGAAATGAGCCGAATAGCGGCTGAGGAAGGTCTGGAGGCAGTATTTGCCCGGATCTCCATGATAATGGAAGAGCAAAATCTGGAAGACAGAGAAGTTGAGGAATTTATTAAGCGAGTGGAAATCAAGAAAGCTGAAGCTGCATGGAACAAGGTCATGAAAAATATTGACACGCTCAGTGACAGGGGAGATTTCAATAGTGCCCTGACCTTTATTCTGAATCTGGACAAACTAGTAAATGCCAACCCGGAAGGGGGGATAAAACAATGAAATCTGACCGCAAATTAGCTGAAACTATCGTTTTACTAGCGGAAAAAGGCAAGAAGAAAAAACACCTCAGCTACGAGGAAATAATGGATGAACTGCAAAATTATCAGCTGGAACCAGATAATATAGACGATATTTTTGAACATTTGCAGTCTCTGGGGATATCAGTGGGGGCCGATGCAGAAACGGAACCCGATGATATAGAACCTGAAAACATAGAGACAGAAGAAGTCATTGTTCCTGATGGTATTGAAATAGATGATCCGGTACGCATGTACCTGAAAGAAATAGGCAGAGTCCGGTTGCTGACTGCCGACGAAGAAATCGATCTGGCTACGCGCATCGAAAACGGTGACGAAGAGGCCAAAAGGCAGCTGGTCGAAGCCAATCTCCGACTGGTGGTCAGTATTGCCAAAAGATATGTCGGACGCGGTATGCTTTTCCTCGATTTGATTCAGGAAGGCAACCTGGGCCTGATGAAAGCGGTGGAAAAATTCGATTACCGCAAAGGATTCAAATTCAGTACCTATGCCACCTGGTGGATCAGACAGGCGATCACCAGGGCCATAGCCGACCAGGCCCGGACGATAAGAATACCCGTTCATATGGTGGAAACCATCAATAAACTGTCCCGCGTACAAAGGAGTCTGTTGCAGACCCTGGGCCGTGAGCCCACCCCCCAGGAAGTGGCGGAAGAAATGGACATCCCGGTGGACAGAGTCATTGAAATTATGAAAGTAGCCCAGGAGCCGGTATCTCTGGAAACACCAATAGGGGAAGAAGATGACAGTCATCTGGGCGATTTTATCACCGATGAAGAAGCTGAATCACCGGAGGAATCAGCCTCGTTTGTACTCCTTAGGGAGCATATGGACGGAATACTAAATACCCTCACCGACCGGGAGGAAAAAGTCCTGCGGCTGCGCTTCGGGCTCGATGACGGACGCCCCCGCACCCTGGAGGAAGTAGGCCAGGAATTTGGTGTAACCAGGGAAAGAATAAGGCAAATCGAAGCCAAAGCCTTGAGGAAATTAAGACATCCCTCCCGCAGCAAAAAATTGAAAGATTATATCGAGTAGTTAATAAAAAATAGAGTCTCTTATTGACAAGAACCTGTTAATGGTTATATAATAATTTGCGTTGGGTCCTTCCTCGATAGCTCAACGGTAGAGCATCCGGCTGTTAACCGGAGGGTTGTAGGTTCGAATCCTACTCGGGGAGCCATAAGTAAATCAGGCGGTAACCCTTTAAGGCTACCGCTTTTTATTGCAAAAGAATGCTGGGAAACTGTGAGAGAAAATTAATCCTTATATTTGGTTCTGCTATTGACCTTTGCAGATATTTTCTATATACTAACTCTTGCGGGGTTTCCAAGCATCCCGGGCCTATAGCTCAGTTGGTAGAGCTACCGGCTCATAACCGGTTGGTCCCAGGTTCGAGTCCTGGTAGGCCCACCATTTCAGAAGTCAGAGGCCGGAAGTCAGAAGTCGGAGTAAAAACCGGGATTCTGGATGGGTTTCCTGATATAGAAGTTAGAATTCAGAGTATATTAAGAGCAGCAGTATTGTTTCTTACCTCTGTCCTCCAACTTCAGTTATGGCCCCTTGGTCAAGCGGTCAAGACACCGCCCTTTCACGGCGGTAACAGGGGTTCGAGTCCCCTAGGGGTCACCAAAGGGCGATTAGCTCAGCTGGGAGAGCGCCTGCCTTACAAGCAGGATGTCGGCGGTTCGAGCCCGTCATCGCCCACCATATGAAAATAAGGATTTCCGTTATTGCGGAGATCCTTTTTTTAGTGTGACATTTAAGCAGGACGAATGATCAGGCGGGTATTTAGCTTGGGGATCGCTTAGTATATACAGGCAGTCGGTAACTGCCGGCAACGATTGACAATTGCGGGTATTGGAGAGTTTGTCCTAATCTAATAGATTGAACAACAAAATTTTCTTAACTCGAAATGGAGGGCAATGCGCTGCCTGTTTGCAGGAAATCGACAAAATAACTAGAAATATATACAATAGGGTCAACCATAAACCGGCCCAGCAAAGAGGTGAAATATGGAATTTGTTCGCGCAGGCAGATTTACCAATAAAAAAGCCCGGCAGATGATACTAATATTGCGGCAATATGTTCCCCATATCCATTGGGAATCCGAGTGGGGTGAAGGGGAATTGGGTGATACTACGTCTTATTCTGATATTTTTGTACCGAAATATCAGCTGGATGAGGCTGAATATGTTATCGGCCTGCTGGAAAACGGTGCTGATCTGTCCGGTTACCGGACAAACAGCAGTTATCCGGTTTTGTTGGAGCAAGTAAACGATAATTACCAGGTGGTGAAACCACTGTCCACATTTGCCGGCCATGTCCGGGAGCTTATTAATCTGGCCGAGGAATTTTCTGATGATGATATGGTAGATTATCTGCGCCGAATTTCGCAACACTTGATTAATATTTATACTCTGCAGTTTAACCTGCCTGATTGTGCAGGAGGATTTTACTACCAACCCTGGCTCAGTTTCAGCCTGCCTCGTAAACTTGACCCCTTTTCTGTTTATTATGAGGTAAAAGATCCCTTTACGAACAAGGTGGAAAAGTACTATCTTGAAAAGACCCTGGAGTATATCCTGGAGGTTCTACATAAGGGTCTCACCCATTATGATATGTACCAGGAAACCGGGAATTACAAATATTTATCGCTGGCAGCCAGTATCTGGAAAAACCAATTTTCCGGTGAGGATGGCTGGGGAACTGCGACGGTTAATGTGTTGAAAGTTATTCACTATGCACAGATGTATCTGCAGCAGGGGAAGCTGCCCTGAGGGTTCACGTGAAACATATTCTGGCCTGATTAAGATTCGCGCAAGGTAGTAAAATAAACTGATAATGGTAGTATATATATTAGGGAAATAAATGAGCGGATTAAAATGGGGTGTAGAAATGGCACGATGGGAAAGACCGAGTGACGAATGGCAGTTTTTGAAAAATGTAGGTTCAAACTATGAACTGGAGTTGATAACTTCTATCCTAGCCCGGGAAGGTATTCTGGTGATGAAGAAAAGCCAGGGTTCGGGTGCTTATACGGATATCATCATGGGGGCGTCCCTGACCGGTTATGATATTTATGTACCTGCCAAACGTCTCGCCGAAGCCAGGGAGATTATAGACAATCTGCCGGTTTTTGAAGCAGATGAAATTGACTTTAACGAACCTGCGGTAATCAATTCTCTTTTGCCGACCGGCGAAGAAGAACCTGGCGAAGGCTTTATCCTGCGCAACCGAAATTTTTTCAAAGTACTGTTAATTATTTTTGTGTTAATCCCGATTATTTTCGGCTTTGCGGTAGCTTTGTTTACTGCATTCCCGGTAGATTTCTTCTCGCCTTTCGATTAAAACTGCCCGGGTACGGTTTCCTCCAGGGCAAGTTCATACACTTTCCAACGACCCTCGATTTTTTCAACCTCAATGATGTAGCGATAACGATCACCGGGAGCATAACAGTTAGAATACAAACACTCCAGTCGGGCCTGGCGATCATTGCGCATGGTAATGGCAGTGGTGGCTTTGTCATGCATGGTCAAGACAGGAATGGAATCCTGGGGGAGCAGCACCAATTGATCTAAATTTTCATCCCAGGCTAGATAACAGCAGGCCACGGAACGGGCCAGATCCTCCCGAAAACCTTGACTCAGCCATTTAACGGCCTCCTCCAGAGTGGCAGCCTTTAAAACAACCGGATATATTGAATCTCTGCGGTATTGCACATCTTCGATCAGGTCGGTATAAAATGCAAAGCTTGCTACTGCATCCTGAAAAATCTGCTCTTCCAGTTCATTGCGGTTGTCTTCCGTGCGGGCCAATGTGGGTTCAGACAAAAACGGCCGGGCGAAGAAGAAAAGGAAGAGCATCAGTACTGCCAGCAAACCGGGAATCCTTAATTTATACGCCATAAACCCTCCTGCAGAACATACTTTTTTGTATTATAACAATTTGGAAAAAATATACAAACACAATATTCTTGCAAAATGCGGTACTGATGTGATTATTAAGACAAATAACGGCGTTTTGATGCATCTTTGCCGGACGCAGCTGTGGAATCCGATCGGGAGTTGGCCAAATAATATGGCGGATAACAATACCTGATAAAACTGCACGAACGAAAAACATCAGGTGCTTATGATATTGATACAATTGGCCGGGAACATCATTGCCAAGCACTGCTGCTGCCACAGCCTATTTACTTAAGAAACAATTTTCCTGATAAACGGAAAATTCAAACAATTTCTGCTATAATTATTTTAATACGTTATAATATTTATTATTAATAGCGATTTAATATGCC
>JAAYCZ010000109.1 GCA_012729495.1 Syntrophomonadaceae bacterium
AATGATTGGAAAACATGGGCGAAGAATAGCTGGAAGGTATGGTGAAGTTGACGGCACTTTTCTTTGTAGTCCATTATTTCATGTTCAATAGCTGTCAGCTTTTTTCTTATTATTCGTATATTCTCAGGATTATTTAAACAGCTTTCCAGTTCATCTTTATATTTTTCGTAACTATTAATACCCTGGCGACAGTTTTCTATTATCTGCTCCAAATCTTCAATGGTATCTGCAGTTAGTTTCATAACCTGTTGCAAATCCTCTTCTACATCCTGGGGAGTAAAAGCAGTAAGGCTTTCTCTGATGGTATCCTGGGGGTAGAATTCCTCCTGGATATGTTTATCTATAGCCTCCTCAAAAGGCATTATGGTGGTACCAGTAACATATGCCCCACCCTCGGTAGCATTAATGCAGGTACCAGAATAGTTAAGGACATCCATCTCATAAGCTCTCAGGAATAAATACCAGGTAGATGTAGTCTCTATTGGTTGACCATCATTTCCGGGTACAGTTAATACATGAGCACCAGGTTTAATCTGTTTTTCGCCATAGGTAGTATCATTAGCATGACTACGCCCATCACGGCTGAAGGCCAGATCCTGACCAATCAGTATTATAGGATCGCAACCCAGAGCCTCGGCTACTTTAAAGGCCATGTTTCCAGCAGAAAGCTGAATTTTTAATATTCCCCGGTCAATACCCAGCCATTTAAAGTGGTCAAAATCACGGTAGACAATTATACGGGGACCGGGATAGGCCTGATACATTTCATTACGAACTACTGGACAGGCGGCCAGATAAACATCCTCAACTTCTTGTTTTCCAAAACCTCCCAACAGTTTAACGGTAGGCATAACCCTTTCCAAGGAAGTAACTAAATGAGGTTTTACTCCCATATTGATAAGTACCCGCAGCGAAGCATCGGCAGCAACGATTAAGGCTTTGTTTTCTAATCCCTTCAGCAAGTGCTTGTTTTTGTTTAATGAAGGCCCGGTGGCTACTACTACGGCGGGTTTACCGGCAAATCTATTATATAACAAGTTGATACCGGGATTAGATATGATTTCGTCCAGGTTAGCCAGCATGTTTTCAATACCTATAAGCGAGTCGTAAGGATCATTGCCAAAATGGAGTATTTGCTGGCTGCCAGCGTCTTTTACCAACTGTATTGCTCTTATATAATAATCTTTGTTTAAACGCAGGGACGAGGGATGATAGATAAATTTTAATGCTTTTAATAAAAAATAACGGTTGTTTTCATTAAGATACTCCCTGATACTGGTATACAAGTCCCCTTCTTCCAGGCCAACTATCAATTTGAACTGAGGATGCCCGATAAATCCAGTAAGGTCAAAAGTTTCTATTGCTGCTCTGAAAATTTCCAGGTCTTTTTCTATAACCAGAATAGAGCTGGTATTCTGCTTCTTCGATTCGTTTTGGACGTAATACATGAGTTCATAACCCAGGCCCATTCCCAGGAATATGGCCAGACGGGCATTTTTTAGATTAAGAGCTTTCATTTGCGTGGAAACATCTTCCATTGGGCCATCAATATTATAATAATAGAAATTGCCTTCACGGCTATACAGGTTAAAGGTTGCTTGAGGCCCAGGTTTTGAGACCACGAACCTGTTCTTTCTGGGTGTTCTTTCGATTTTTACAGCTAACTCAGGGTAATGGATTTTTAGAGCCTGCATATTGGCATGGTAAATACTATTATCAGCATTTTTATTAGTATCAACCCTGACTAGCCGCACCGGGCGATTATTGTCCACTGCTTTATTCACTTTTCGATTTTGCTTTTTAGTCTTTTTGCCCAATGATAAACTCCTTTATTACGTGAAGTGATATATATTATATCGTCATAAACCTGGCGAGTCTTTAATCTGTGTACGTATTAAGTGAGGAGTAAATAGGGGGAGCGGAGGCGTGCGGGAGATGGGGGTTTTTTTGCTCAATTGTAAACTCCTTTATTGCAAAGCGATATGTACGGAAATTACCCCGTTATTTCCTAGTAATATATAATATATCGACTTAAACTTAGGAAGTCTTTAACTCAAACATCCTTCTAGGACTCTCTATCAGGAGCTATTAGACTTTCGGGCAGACACATGGGTCTGCCCCTACAGGAATTACCCCGTTATTTCTTAGAGTATCTATATATAAAAAACCGGCCCCCTTGCGAGGACCGGCTTTTGGTTTGTAGGTCTGAAGTATTATCCGAGCAGTTGCAGTACGCTCTGCGGTTTGGCATTGGCCTGGGCCAACATGGCAGTACCTGCCTGAAGCATGATTTGGGCCTTGGTAAAGGCCATCATCTCCTTGGCAAAGTCGAGGTCGCGGATGCGGGACTCGGCTGCAGTCAGGTTCTCCGAAGCTACGCCAAGGTTGTTAATGGTGTGATCCAAACGGTTCTGGAGAGCACCCATCTTGGAGCGTTCACTTGAAACCCGTTGGATTGCACTATCTATCTTACTTATGGAATCATTGGCATGAGCGCGGTCGGTCACCAGGATGTTATTGACACCCAGAGCCCGAGCTCTCATGTCACCAATAGAAGCTCCAACATCCTGCAATGGATTGGCACCAATTTGGAATACCATGGTATTGTCAGCTATATGAACAAAAGTGGTATCCTTATTGGCAAAACCACCAGTAAGGTCAAAGTTCTTGGTTTGAGTGTTCCAGGCCAGCTGAATACCCGTCATGTTATCAAATTCAACATCAACGTTCTGGTGTACTGTACCTACCAACATGTTACCTTCAATTTTAACGTCTTTGGCTACATAATTGCCTGTGTGGGCATCAGTTACATTTACTGTAAATTGATTGTTTACAGCAGACTTCAGATTAGTTAAGCTTAACGCCTTGATTACATTCTCGTCACCTACAAAGGCTATTTCGCCTGCATCACCAGTTACGGCTGATCTAATAACAAACGTACCAGCTACAGTTTCCAGGCCGCTATCCTGCTTTCCTCCCTCAGTTACAAAGGAAGCAAACTTGTCACTATGAGTGGCCCCAATGCCGGTAAGGTCAGCCTGCCCGAGCTGATTGGCAATAGCATCATTTAGTTTTTGTACTACGCTTTCAATAGTATCAGTGCCAAATAAAGTAATCTCAGCTTTTTGACCATTACCTTGGATCAGGGTAAGTTTCTGAGGTTGGTCAATAAGGAAGTTCCCACTCTTATCCCAGAAAGCTTCTATATCACGAAGTTGAGTACCTTTAGTCGCGAGTTCACCAACACCGGCACTTCGATCAAAACTTACAAAGGTCCCACCATCATCAGTGTAGTCCGCCAGTGTAGAAAAGGTAAGAGATATTTCACTATGTTTAATATCTCCAGTTTGGTCATCTAAAGTAAGGTAGTCCACTGTGGTAGTCTTATTATCCCAATTGTCAGCCTGCTGTTTGTAGTAAGTAAACGAGCGACTAACACTGGCACCATTCTCATCAGTGGTCTGAGTTATAGTTACCAGGTCATCATCAACAATAGTTTGTGGGGTGATGTTAAGCAGGAACTTATCTCCTACAGTAACATTGGCACTGGCTATATCAAAAGCAGCAAACTGGACATTACCAATAGTTAACGGCTCAGCGGCAGTGGTGCCTTTGGCCATATCTATTACTCTCTCAGCCTGATAGACATTACGAGTACCATCTAGTGCCATTTCATACGAGGTGACGCCGAAGGTCACCTTTGTGCCCTCAACTGCTTTCACCTCAAATGCCATCTGTGCATTTACCGTACTTCCAGAGGTATAGAGCATAGTACCTGTTTTAGTTACGGCGGCAGGCGCGATATTTTCCACGAGGTTACCAGTTCCGTCCTGCCGGTACTGAGCTACCAGACTTATACAAGCATTGGCAGTTGCTGATGTGGCTGCAGCACTTACGTCAGTAGTAATCTTATAGGTACCGGCAGGTAGGCCTGTAACTGTAAAATTCTGCAGACCTGATTTAGCTACATCTTCTCCTTTGAGTATGTCAGCATTCTTGGTTGTAGCTGTATTTACAGTTATAGAAGCACTACCTAAATTAGTTATAGTCGTACCTGTTAATTCGAATGTACCTGATCCACCAGCTATACTACCTGATACATCCCGACTAACTGTAAGCCCAAAGTTTCCGGCAGCACCTTTGGTAAGGGATTGAATGTCGAAAGTTCCTACGCCGCTATTTACTCCCTGTATGCTTATCCTATCCTTTAGCACGCTGTCCGCAGCAACAGCATTGGCCAGAGCCTCGTTAAACTGAATGGCTGTAGTTCCAGCCGTACTGGTAATCTCAACCTCAACCGAAGTGTTAACCCCATCTTCAAACTGGAAATTAAACGTGAATACGTCACCGACATCAGCTGCATTAAATGCAGCAGCGACATTAGCTACTACCTTCGCCTGGTTATAACCCATATCGATGTTGGTAGTAGTTTCACCGTGTTTTACCCTCATGATATCGGTTTTCTGAACCTGTGCCTGACCCGGGGTAGAGGTGATTTCCAGTTGATAGTTGCCGCCACCGGGGGCTTTTTGGCCG
>JAAYCZ010000110.1 GCA_012729495.1 Syntrophomonadaceae bacterium
ATATAGCGATTAAAATTATCCATGGCCAGATATACGCTTTCCGGCTTCGGATAAGTTGTAGCCGCATTATCCAGATAAATAACAGACACTGGACATTCCCCTTCCATAACTCAACTCCAAATCCTAAATTAGGATATCTCAAAATATTGTATGATTGCCTGGACTATTTGTTACAAGCGATCAGACCTGCTCCCAATGTGCTTGTGAACTGGCAGTCCCATGGGCACCAGCAGGGGGCAGCCAGTTCTTTTAACATAGCTCTCTTGATCCCGATTGATTGATAACTCCGGTGAAGGTAACCTTGATCCCGTATTTTCAGGAAATAATCTGCGCCATTTTGCTCATGGTTATCCTTCTCCTTGTTAACTATCAAAAATATAACACAAATATTATTATATTAGAAATAATTTTTAGTTATAGTTCCCCATGCTGCTCTTAACATTATTCGGAGGAAGGGGTTGGTTTTTTACACTCTTTTAACAATCATATTGTTGTCCGCCCTATAATCATTCACCGGTGCGGCTTGGTTTTAAATACATATAATTGGTACTGGCTGTAGCGATCAATTTGTTTTCCCTGTTGTAAGCCTCAGCCGTCATGTGGATCTTGGTTTTTCCCTTGACTATGATGGAGGCGGTTACGATAAGTTCATCTCCAGCAAAAATCGGACGATGATAATTTGTATATAAATCAACGGTGGTGGTCGCCTTGGTTCTGGTTGCAGCCTGGCACAACGGCCCAAATACATTATCAAAAGCAGCCGTGATAAAACCTCCCTGCATACTGCCGCCCGGATTCAGATAACTCTCCAGAACCGGGAAAGCAATAGTCAGTCGCTCACCGCTGAATTCAATTATTTGGCCTTGCATGAAATTAAAACAATTCGGGGCCATACCCGGCTTGATATTCAAAATCTCTTCCTTATCCTGTTTGGGTTTATTGATATCAGTCATTTTCCGTCCCTCCTTCTTTACATTTTGATGTGAATTTAACCGGAAACCAACCGAACAAGTATACTTTCACCGTTACTTATTGATAATAAGTAATAAAATATAGAGAAATATAATATTTTAGCCGGTTTCCATATATAAAAAATGATAAAAATATGCTAGCATCATTATATACCGTTGGATATTTTGAACAAAGGAGGATTATTCAGTGAAAAAACCAGTCTACTTTATCAACAAATTTCACAAGGGCAACTTTCTGCGCCTGATAAAAAAAGCCGGCAAAAATCATTCTGACATAACTCCTACTGCGTATATTTTAGCGGCGATCGGTACCTTGGGAAATTCTGAAGGCCCCTATGCCATCATAGACAAATATTTTCTCCCCACCGGTATTGATTTTGAAATGTTATCGCAGACCTTGAGCGGTGATGCTGCCGACAGAGCGATGTTAAAAGCAGCGGCCAACCTTTATAACAGTGAAAATTACGCCAATTTAAATGATGTTTTCAGCCCTTTAAACGATGAGTATCAGGCTGTTATCTATCAGGCTTTATTAGTCAAGTTCCCAAGTTTTTCCCGTTCATGGGATAAAAAATATCCTTACGCTGAAGGAGATTAAATATTTACGGGTTATATTATATATCAAGCCAGCCACGGGCTGGCTTTTTATATTTGAACCAATTCTTGTGACATGTCTTATTTATAATGTTTTTTAATAGTTTCTAAACCTAATTACTGATTGAATTTATCGCCCTGTTAAGGTAATATTTATTAACAACAATTATAATTTAAAAAATTTTGTATATATACTATTGTTCTCACTCCATACGTTGTATTGCGGTTTAGTTCAGATAACCATAAAAACAAGGAGGTTAAATAAATGTCTTCAAACTTTATCAACACCACCCGCGACCACAAATTCATCCTGAAGGAATGGCTCGATTTAACCAAGGTATTGGAAACAGACAGATTCAAAGATGGATATACAGTAGATGATATTGATTTTATCCTCGACAATGCCTTGAAAGGGGCCAAAGAAGTCGTAGCTCCTACCAATGAAGATGCTGACAAAATCGGCGGCACTTATGTGGATGGTCATGCCCGGATGACTGAATCCTGCAAGACAGCTTATCATTTCATCCAGCAGAACGGCTTCTGCAGCAGCAATAAAGACAGAAATGATCCCTCCGCCGTGCCCCTGAGCGTTATGTGGGCCATGATGGAATTCATGATCGGCGCCAATCCTCATATTGGAACCATCTTGGCCGGTCCGGCCGCCGGCGGCGAAGTACTCGAAGAATTTGCCAGTGAATATTTGATCAAAATGTATGCAGGAAGACTGTTCAGCGGAGAATGGACCGCCACCATGTGCCTGACCGAACCGTCAGCCGGGTCTGATGTCGGTGATCAGACTACCAAGGCTTACCCCACTGAGGAGCCGGGCATATACAACATTAAAGGCACCAAATGTTTTATCAGCCATGCTGAAAACAGTATTTGCGACAACACCATCCATCTGGTACTGGCCCGCATTGAGGGAGCAGCACCTGGAACCAAAGGACTTTCCTTGTTTGTCATCCCGCAGTATTTCAGTGACATGGACGGCACCATTCTTGGGTCCAATGATGTAAGCGTCAGCGGTATCGAACACAAGCTGGGCATTAAAGGCAACGTCACCTGCGTGCTTAATTTCGGCGAAAACAGCCAATGCAAGGGCTGGCTGATCGGTGATCCTCCGGGTGAAGACGGGGTTGGCCAGGGCATGGCGCAGATGTTTAGGGTCATGAACGAAGAACGTCTGATGACCGGTCATGGTGCTCTATCCCTTTCGGCAGTAGCTTACCATAATGCCGTTGAATATTGTAAAGAGCGCATTCAAGGCAGACCCTTCACCAATCCCAAAGGTGACCGCGTACCTATCATCGAGCACGAAGATATTCGGCGCATGCTGCTTTTCCAGAAGGCACACGTGGAAGTATTTCGCGCCATGATCCTGTACAATTTCTATCTGCTCGATATCGCCTACAACACTTCCGATAAAGAACTGGCCAAGCAGTGTGACGCCCTGGTAAACGTCAACATTCCCCTCATCAAAGCCTATTGCAGCGATATGGCGGTTGAATGTATCTCCAGCGCCATGCAGTGCTATGGCGGATATGGTTTCTCGGAAGAGTACCCGATCGCCGAACTGTATCGCGACTGCCGCATTTATCCCATCTGGGAAGGAACCAACTACATTCAGTCCATGGATCTGGTGGGCCGTAAGTTTACAATGGCCAAAGGACAGGTGTTTGGTCTATGGTTAAAACAAATCGAAGATTTCCTTGCCGCCAATCGCGGTGCAGCTGGTTTTGAAAGAGAATTCGAAATCATGGATGCAGCCACGCAAAGCTACAAAGAACTCCTGGGAACTCTCGGCGGTTATATGGGCGAAGGCAAGGTCAGAATGATGCCCTTGTTCTCCACCCGCATTCTCCATGCCACGGCCAAACTATTGGGCGGCAAACTGATCCTTGATCAGGCCATGTTGGCGCAAAAGAAAATCGATGAATTGGGCCAGGAGCATTTTGATTATGCCTTCTATGCCGGCAAAATTGCCTCCGCCCGTTTCTATATCGGCAACATTGTTCCCGAAATCGAAACTACCAGTAAAATATTTAAGAATGGTGACAAGAGTGCTTTGGAAATTCCAGAAGAAGCATTTTTTGTATAGTCAACAGCCTTTTATCATGGAGGACGCCGGCCAGGCTTCCTCCATTTCTATTTGTATGTTTGCTGTGTATCCCGATTGATCACCGCAGTCCCGGTCTGGTATAAGAAACTGAAGAGACTCGAACCTCCACGCCGCGAGGCGCCGGATCCTAAGTCTGGTGCATCTGCCAATTCCGCCCCATCAGCATCCCAAATTTCAATTGCCATATGGAGAATTTTATTTTAGCACCGGACATATTTTTTTATTTGTATGTTGTTGCCGTTCAATTACAATTGCTATCTTCACGCTTATCCTCTATAATTTCCATGTGGTTTTAAAATAATTAATTGCTTTTACAGGCTTGTAAGGAACAATTTCTACATGAATGACGAGGGTGGTAATAATGAATAAACTTTCAGCCCAGCAAACCAATCATCTGGTTGAGGCGATTGTAAACAGCTATCGTGAAAACCAGGCAGCAGTTACCATGGAATCTGTTTCTCAGCCCAAACGAGAAATTGTTGTAAAGGTAATCTTTATGCTGCGTGAGCTTCTGTTTCCGGAATATTTCGGCCAGCGGCAGCTGATAAGTACCACGATCGAATACCATATCGGCGATATGCTGATCAACCTGCACAGGATGCTGCATGAACAAATTGTCTTGGCGCTGACCCATCAGGCCCTGAGTAAAAATACTGATTTAAACCATGTTGACGAAAAAGCCGATGCTATTATTTATCAATTTTTAAGCAAGATTCCCGAGTTAAGAAGCGCTATTGAACTGGATATTCAGGCTGCCTTTGACGGCGACCCGGCAGCAACCAGCAAAGATGAAGTAGTATTTTCCTATCCGGGTGTTTTCGCGGTCAGTGTTTACCGTTTAGCTCATGAATTGCAGCTGCTATCGGTGCCGCTGATTCCCAGAATTATGACGGAATACGCCCATAGTGTTACTGGCATTGATATTCACCCCGGGGCAACGATTGGGAAATATTTTTTCATTGATCATGGCACCGGGGTAGTAATCGGTGAAACGACCACCATCGGCAATAATGTTAAAGTCTATCAGGGGGTTACACTGGGTGCATTATCTACCCGGGAAGGCCAGAATCTACGCGGGGTGAGGCGCCACCCCACCATCGAAGATGATGTTACCGTATATTCCGGAACTTCAATCCTGGGCGGCGAGACGGTCATCGGCAAAGGGGTCGTCATCGGCAGTAACGTCTTTTTGACCAGATCTGTACCGGCGGGTACTAAAGTAAGTCTCAAGGCCCCGGATCTGGTATTCAAAGGACAGCCTGGCCAGGAATCAGATCCCGATCTCGATATCTAGTATAATTAGCTCAGGCATATCCGGTACGAACCAAGCAAAGGGATAAAAACCCTGGCCGAAAGCTCGATTACCTAAGCCCTTCCATGGTATAAACCAAGAGGCGGTCACAAAAGCCGCAATGATAAAAATAACCTCCGCCTAATATCCGAAAGTAACCATCCCCGCCCATACCAGTTTTGAAATGGCATGAGCGGGGATGATTGCCTTTTGGCTTTGGTGGTTCCCTTATATTGGAATTAATGGTAACATGAATATTGGAGTTGCCGTTTGGTGGTTAATCATATTACAATTTTAAATAAGCGAGGTGAATGATTTGACTGAAAAAGAATTTCAGAAGTTTATGATAGAGCATATGACCAAAATGTCTGATGATATTTCTGACCTCAGACAGAATATG
>JAAYCZ010000111.1 GCA_012729495.1 Syntrophomonadaceae bacterium
ACTTCCTTGTCCCTTTTAATACATACAACTTCACAAAGGTTGGGGCAGCCTTTGCATTCATGGCTGCCACTGCGAAACTCGCCGGCGGTAATAAATTCAGCTCCCCGAAAACGGCTATCAGTGCCGGCCATGATTATTTTTTCCCGGGCCAGCATAGCCGCACCGATGGCGCCCATCACATCATAATCCCGCGGTACATGGATCTCTCGGGCCAACACTTTTTCAAAGGCGATTTTCAAGCCGATGTTGGCGGCCACTCCGCCCTGAAATACGATCGGAGCTTCGATTTTTTTGCCTTTGGCTACATTGTTCAGATAGTTTCTTACCAGGGCTTCACACAAACCCATCATTATATCTTCCTTGGGAAATCCCATCTGTTGTTTGTGGATCATGTCTGACTCGGCAAAAACGCCGCAGCGTCCAGCTATCCTGACTGCTTGAGAGGATTGGGCCGCCTGGGCGCCGAAATTTTCAATGGCAATATTTAAACGCGCTGCCTGCTGATCGAGAAATGATCCGGTACCGGCGGCGCAGACGGTATTCATGGCAAAATCATGCACGATGCCATTGTGAATCAGAATGATTTTGGAATCCTGCCCGCCGATTTCGATAATGGTTCGTACATCAGGATACGTATAAGACGCTGCGACGGCATGGGCGGTGATCTCATTTTTAACTACATCGGCTCCCAGCAGGGTTGCTCCCAGGTATCTGCCGCTGCCGGTGGTACCCACTGCGCTGATTTCAAATTCATTGTCATCATCCATCAGTTGGGCAAAGCCGCTGCGGACAGCTTCTACCGGATTGCCCATCGTGCGCAGATAGACTTTTTTTACGATTTCGCACTGATTGTTCATCAGCACAAAATTGCTGCTGACCGAACCGATATCTACCCCTAAAAACACGTCCAAAATTACGCCTCCTTAACATAACCGGCGGTGTATTTACGCCGGCTGACCATATCAATAAAAGCTTCCAGTCGGGTCTGTATCCCGGCTGTGCCGGTTAATTCATCAAACCAGAGCGTCATGCAGGGTATACCTTCTTTTTCACTGACCAGGGGCAGGATGGTTTGAGCCACGATTTCCGGCATGCAGGTCAGGGGGCCGATCTGGATAATACCGTCACAACCCTGGCGGGCCATGGCGACCGTGGTGCCAACCGTTTCCTGGCCATGCCCGCCCACCCAGTAGTTAAGATAGGGGCGGGCACTGGCAATCAGCTGGCTGCGTACCGATGGTTTGACATGTCCGCCCAGCAGGTGATCATTGACCCAGTCACTCATATAGATCGTCCTTTTTACTTCAACCCCCAGCCGGCCCAGCATTTTTATGATTTCGTAATTGGCGGCCGGTTCAAGCACCGTATATATTTCTCCTACCAGACCAATTTTAAGTGGTGCTTGTGATTTTAATTCCAGCTTCTGCATACTTTGCACGGCTTGCCGGGCCATTTTAAAGCTCTGATCGGCATTGCGGGCAGCGATGATTTCCTCCAGCCCCTGCTGATAAATCCTTTCCACCTGATCCGGATGTACTGCCCGCGGCAAAAAATATTCCAGGCCTTTTTCCACCTGCTCGACTGCATTCAGTTTGTCCCAGGCAAATTTAATGCTTTTCAGCGCCTGCCACAGACTCACATTCTGTCCCAAAGACTGCAGCTGCCTGAGCAGTATCTTTAGTTTTGAATCCGGTGCTTCCAGCACCAGCATCTGAAAATCATAACCCAGTTCCTGCAAAATCTCTTTTTCAATCTGCGCATAATATCCAAACCGGCACGGTCCCCAGCCGCCGCCCATGACGATTGTATCTGCGCCCATTTCGAGCGCTTCGATAAAATTGCCAAGATTGATTTTCATTGGCATGCAGACAAACTCGGGCGAATATTTTACTCCCAGTTCCAGGGTTCGTTTACTGATCGGCGGAGGAGTTATGAATTCCAGCTGCAGACCATTCATTAACGCCTGCAGGGCTATATACATATTCCCCATGTGCGGATAGGTTACTTTCACTGCCTGCATACCTCCTTCTGCGCAGCATGTCACAAAATGCTTCCAGCCTGGTTATCATACCGGCTTCCCCGGTATGTTCATCAATGGTGATCATCATAAAAGGCTTGTTTTTGATTTTGCGTTCGATTAAATCCCCAATCATGGAATCAGGTCCGCAGCCAAAGCAAGCCAGATAAATAATACCGTCAATTTGTTCCTGTTGGGCCAGATGCAGCGCTGCTCCCACATTTTTACGTCCCAGGGTCCAGAAGACCCGTTTGGGCATGGTGGCGGCAGCGGTTTCAATTTTTATATGATCGCATCCCTCGGGTAAAATCACCTTGCAGCCCATGGAACGCAAACGCTGAATAAGATTCATACTGATGGTCTGATCATACAGGGAATAGCCATGCCCCAATACGCCGATTTGCAGATCATAGCGGGAGGGCAGATCGATCTGTCCTCCTTCCCATAAAGCGATCGCTTCCGTGGTGCTGTATCCCGATTGGCAGATCTGATTGCAATTTTTCTGCTCGGCGATCCCGTGGTGATAAGCTCGTTGAATCGCCATCCGGTCGCGGGTGAAGTAGTTTCCTACTTTCACAACCTCGCGATCGAATACTTTATTGGTTTTGCTCAAATCGACGAGCATATCAATCACGGCGGGAAGATCTGACAGGGTGGCTTTGATCATATCTGGTACGCCCATGAATTTGGGACAGATATAACTTCTAGGCTCAACACTTACCAGTCGGGGCAAAAATATGTAGTCAAGCCCCATGGTGCACAACTGCTGGACATGGCCAAAATATACTTTGACCGGGAAGCAGCTTTCATCTACGGCAGCAGCAATTCCTTTTTCTACAATTTCGCGGTTGGTCGGGCCGGAATTAACAACTTCTGCCCCCAGATCTTCAAAAAAGGTTTTCCACAGGGGATAGTAATAATGGTAAAAAAGTCCTTGCGGTATGCCTACTCGCTGCATTTTTACCCTCCTTGCATCTCTAATCTTTAGGATTAAATATAATCGCTGCCAGATAGCCGAAAACGATGGCCGCGGTTATGCCTGCTGCTGTCGCCGCCACCCCGCCGCTGAAGGCGCCAAGAAGTCCTTTTGCCCTTACTCCGTCGATCGCTCCCTGGGCCAGACTATGTCCAAATCCGCTCAGAGGTATGGTAGCACCGGCCCCGCCTAAATCCACCAGAGGCTGATAAAGCCCCAGAGCGCTTAATAATGCACCTCCGGTAATAAACCCTACCAGAATGTGACCGGGAGTTATACCGGGTTTGGTCAGATCCATGGCCAGTTGGCCGATAACACATAAAGCGCCTCCGATGATAAAAGCCATTACGTATGACATATTCCTGCAGCCTCCAATTATAAAATTAAGTTCATATCTGCAGCTTAAACATTTTCAATCGCGATTGCATGGGCAATACCGGGGATACTCTCGCCCTGAAAAGTGCTGGTGGGACTCATCAGGGCACCAGTGGCCACAAACAGCAGTCGATTGATTTCCCCGCGGCTCATTTTTTTCAGTAACGGCCCGCATAACATGGCGGCTGAACACCCGCATCCACTGGCCCCGGATTTAATGTCGGGCAGTCCATCATAGAGCAACACGCCGCAATCGCTATAATTAGGTGGGGGCATGAGTCCTTGCTGGATAAATATCTGGCTGGCCAGATTTGCCCCTATGCTTCCCAAATCCCCGGTTACCACCAGATCATAATAATCCGTTGTTCGCTGCGTATCTTCGAAATGGGCTTTGATGGTACTACCGGCTGCCGGGGCCATAGCCGCACCCATATTGGCGGGATCGGTAACCCCCATATCAACTACTTTGCCGACGGTGGCACAGGTGATGCGCGGGCCGTTGCCGCCAGGCTGCACCAAAATTGCTCCTGCTGCCGTCGCCGTCCACTGGGAACTAAGGGAACTCTGAATTCCCTGCTCCACCGGATTACGATACTGACGTTCGGCAGTATAATGATGGCTGCAGGTAGCTGCCACTACTCGCTCAAAAAAACCGGCTTCGGTCA
>JAAYCZ010000112.1 GCA_012729495.1 Syntrophomonadaceae bacterium
GGTGACTCAAAGTCTCCACTTATCGCCCAGTTTATTGGCGGTCTTGTGAATGTAGCGATGGATGCAGTATTTCTAAAAGTATTTGAGGACGGCGTTTCGGGCGTTGCATGGGCAACACTCATTTCTCAAACCATAGCGGCACTATACGTTGTATGGCGGCTTACTAAGCTTGACGATGAAATTGCCCTCAAGCTGAGAGACATTGGCATTGATAAGCCCATACTTTGTGATGTTCTAAAGATGGGTGTCCCCGCCGGAGCACAGTCGTTACTTATTACGCTCTCTAATGTCATGGCGCAGTATCAGATAAACTCATTGGATATAGACGCGATTGCGGCCTTCACAGCCTATTTCAAGGTGGAGCTAATTCTTTATCTTCCAATAGTCGCCTTTGGACAGGCTATTATGACGTTCAGCGGACAGAACATAGGTGCAGGCAACTTAAAGCGCATGTGTATTGGCACTAGGGAATGCCTCATTATAGCGTGCTGTATAACGGCTGTATGCAGTGTTATGGCGATTGCTTTCGGCTCACAGCTATTTCGTATCTTTAACAAAGAGCCGGAGGTAATTGCTCTCGGTGTGCAGATAATTTCCGTAACCTTTCCTTTTTATTTTGTCTATAACTTTCTGCAGATCCTCGGCGATAGTATACGCGGCGCGGGAAAGACTCAGCCGCCGATGTTCATAGTTATGGTGAACATCTGCATAATTCGTACGATATTGTTGTTTATTCTGGTGCCTGGAAATCCTAATGTTCGAAGCGTGGCAGTGACCTATCCTATTACATGGGCACTCGCAGGTGCCTGCATGGCAGTCTACTATTTTCTACGGCAAAAGCAATTAAAATGGGAACTGGACGCAAGCGTGGGGGAGTAAGCGCTTCCGCTATACGTCAAAAGAATTACTTGTTACTATGCGTTTATTCCTAATATTTCATGCCACCTAAACGGCCATCCTTCCGCTTAGGTGGCAATAAATTTGCCAAAAGTGGAGGAAAAGTTGCGCAATATATTGCAGAAAGGGCAAAATTACATCCCCCTGGGGGGGTTGCATGACTAAGACCTGTAGGATAAAATAATCCCATATGTCAAAAAGATGCGAAGACTTGAAAATACTGGGAGAAGAGCAATGCAAACAAGCACATGTTCCATGCTAAGTGAGATAGAAAGCTATTGGACGCGACGCGCGCCAAGCTATTCCGATGTCGTAAAAATGAGTTGACTCACGGTAACGAGAAAAACTGGATGGCCGTTATTATGGAAAACATTCCGAAAGCTGATTTTTTGCGCGTTCTGGATATTGGTACCGGACCGGGATTCTTCGCTACCTGCCTTACAAAGCGTGGCTATGATGTTACCGCGGTGGACTATACTGAGGCAATGCTTTGCGAAGCACGCGCAAACGCCGGTGAATACAATGAGCGTATTGCATTTTACCGTATGGATGCGCAAGCACTGGACTTTCCGGAGGAGAGCTTTGATGCCATTGTTACCCGGAATCTAACGTGGAACCTTGAGCGCCCCCAGGATGCCTACAACAGTTGGTGCCGCGTGCTGCGTCCGGGCGGCATTATGCTGAATTTTGACGCTGCATGGTACTCTTATCTTTTTGATGAGGAGGCCGCAAAACGTCGTGAGCAGGACCAAGAACGCGTCATGCAAAGCGGCGTAAAAAACTTTGAAGCATATTCCGAGGGCTACCTAATGGAGGAGATGTGCCGCGAGCTTATTCTCAGCCGCTGCCGGAGACCGCAGATAGATGTAGAAATGTTGAAGACCGCCGGATTTAGTTCAGTCGAGGTCACACCGAACATCGGCGAGAGAGTTTATGACGAGAACGAGAAAATAAACTACGAAAATATGCCGATGTTTATGCTGAGAGCTGTTAAATAGAGTTTAAATGGGGAAGCTCTGTTTAAATAAAGTCCCGCGTCTTTGTGGGGCGAAAAACATATAAGCGGCGGGTGCGACACCCGCCGTAAACAGAAAGAGGTAGAAAAATGAAGAAAGCAATTGCACTACTCTTGGCGCTGGTTATGGTTCTGGCACTTAGTGCCTGCAGCAAGACCGTCGAGCCTGAAGCTCCCGCACAGCCCGTGGCCGAGGCAGGCGACCAAACTCTGAACGTGGCAATCAGCTTCGCTCAGGCAAGCCTTGACGCATATAAGGATTACTACGGCTGGTATACCTCCATCTTTGGCATGAGCGAGGCGCTTTTCAAGATGGACGAGACCTCCACAGCTCAGCCTCTGCTTGCTGAAAGCGCAGTTAACGACGGCAAAATATGGACCGTTACCCTTAAGGACGGCGTGACCTTCTCCAACGGCGACAAGCTAACGGCAGATTTGGCTATTCGCAATATCCAGAGAGTTGCTGAGGTCAACGAGCGTTTCGCCTATCTTGCAGACTTCCAGTATGCGGCTGTTGACGAAAAGACCTTTACCATCACCACCCCCGAGCCCTATCCGACCATGAAGAGCGATCTTGCCACCCCCGAGCTCGCAATGATTGACCTTGATGCAACCACTGATTTTGATGCAGCTCCCATCTTCACAGGTCCCTTTGTCATTTCCGAGTTTGTTCCTGAAGGAGACATCTCCGTTGTCAGCAATGACAACTATTGGAACGGCGAGGTTAAGCTTGCCGGTGCCAAGTTCTACTATATGCAAGAGGATGACCCCAAGCAGATGGCTATGGAAAACGGTGAGATTGACTGCTACACCAGCGTTACCGCCGCGGCTCTTGAGGTGTATGAAGCCGATCCCGAAACCTATAACGTAACAACAATTCCTGCAACACGCCTGCAGTTCTACGCTCTCAACGAGAACAGACTTGACGCGGATGTCCGCGAGGCCATTAACCTCACTGTCGATAAGGATGCTATCGCCGCCTATCTTAACGGTACTGTTTCCCCCGCAGTTGGACCCTTTGGAACCGCAACACCTTACGGCAAGGTAACTGTTCCCGCGGTTGACACCGAGAAGGCTAAGGGCCTCCTTGAGGCCGATGGCTATACCCTTAATGCTGACGGCATCTACGAAAAAGACGGTCAGCCTCTGTCGCTGAACATCTGCTACTACGCTGCCCGTTCTCTTGATACGCTTTCCATCCTCATTCAGGAGCAGCTCAAGGCCGTCGGTATTGACTCTGTCCTCACCGTTGAAGAGGATCCCGATGCTACCTACATCACCACCGGAGATTTTGATATGGCTCTCTATTCTATGATAGCCGACAAGTCCGGCGACCCGTATTATTGCATAGACGCACTGTTCCGCGCTGACAGCCGCTGGAATGTTGCCGGCTTTAAGAGTGACGAGTGCGAGGCGCTTATCAATGAACTCCAGTATGAGACCGACACCGCAAAGCGTGCAGAGCTTGCAAACCAGATAGTCCAGATTGCCATTGATGATAACGCCTTTGGCTTCGTTGGACTCTTCAACAAGACCACCGTTATGCGCACCGGAATTACAGGCTATTCTGAGAAGCTTCCCTTCGACTTCTACGGCATTGACGCAACCTCCAGTAAGGCAGCGTAATCAAGGGAACCTCTGATTTAATCACGACGATACGCGCTGTTATGGTATAATGGTAACAAGAAAAAGGAAAGCGGTGCGCGCGATGAAACAGGAAACCTTCAGCGATTTTGAATACAGTTGCAGGAAGAAGAAAACTCGTCGTGAGGAGTTTTTAGAGATCATGGACGAAATCATTCCCTGGGACGAGTGGGTCGCAATCATA
>JAAYCZ010000113.1 GCA_012729495.1 Syntrophomonadaceae bacterium
GCTTCCGGATTGCGTTCTACAGTCAATACCAACGCCAACGGCGCAAAAGTTTCCGCATCACTGGTCTGCCTGACAAAGGTTCCCTCGCCCGGTTTGATTTCCAGAATTCCAATCGCTTCAAGGGTGGTAAGCGCTTCGCGCACGGACGCCCGACTGACACCCAAAGAATCAGCCATATCACGTTCTGAAGGAAGTTTGTCACCGGGCTTCAATTCACCCGCGGTCAACATCATTTTCAGTTGCTCAACGACTTCTTCATAGATTTTTTTTGTTTTTATAGGTTTAAAAATCAGATCACCCCTCACTTTCGTTATTCTGCCATTGGCGCTAATCTGCCTGTCTGAGCCCGGAGGCGAATTTTATAACAGTCTTTAATTGCAGTTATAAAAATATAAGCAGCTTTTTTGCCTTCCCTCAGCTGATGGGGGCAGAAAATGAAAACTAAATCGTAATCTTTGCCCGTTCCCGCATAAAAGCAATTTCGCGATCGATGTCGCCTTGAATTTCAGCGATACGCTGTGCAGCGTCAGGACCTTTCAGCAGGCGGTTGAAGCGACCCTGCTTCATTAGGTATTCATCCACCGGAGCAGCGTCTTTTTTGCCGCTGATGATAAGCGAGCTGGGATTATTAAAGCTGATCTTGCCATTTTCCGCTTCCCATAACAGCCAGGCACCGCTGCGCACCGCCATACGGCTCATCTGCACGGTTTCAGGCATATTGAACTGCCAGCCTAAATAGCAGGGGGCCAGAATTTCAATGTATTTCATGCCCGGGATATTTTTGGCTTTTACCACCTTGTCATACAAGTCGCCGGGGTAAGCTACGGTGGCGGTAGCCACGTAGGGAATATTATGCTCCAGCATCAGCAGGGCCATGTTTTTCTTGGGCTGGCGCTTGCCGGTGGGGGTGGTGGTGGTGAAACTGCCGCGCGGGGTAGCACCGCTGCGTTGTACACCGGTATTGCTGTAGGCTTCGTTGTTATAACAAAAGTGAATGATATTATCATTGCGCTCGGCTGCGGCCGAAAGCGCCTGGAAGCCGATGTCATAGGTGCCGCCATCACCAACCCAACTGAATACGGTGGGCAAATCGCCCTGCAGGCGGCCCTTTTCCTGCATTATTTCAATCGCATGGGTAATGCCGGAGGCCGAAGAGCCGGCGGTTGCAAAGCAAATATTAATGCAAGGCCAGTTGTAGCCCAGCTTGGGGGTCATGCCCATGCTGGCTACCGAACAGGAGGGGGTCAGCAGCATGATGGCGTTTTCACCCAAAGCCTTGCCTGCGATGCGCAGCGCCATCGTGGCGGGACAGCCGCCGCAGGCCCCATTGCCGCTTAAAACTTGTTCAATATCCGGTAATTGTTTAACACTGGTAGCCATATCTAATCCATTCCTTTCATGCGCTATGCTTTATTCATCCATCATGGCACGAATCTCGGCGGCCATGAAGCGGCGGGTCAGATCGATACCACCAATGCCCATTACCCGGTTTTTGACCGTGATGTCGTTGCGTCGGCCAAACAGCACGCTTTTCAGCTCTGCAGCCAAAATGCCCCCGGGGTGGCCAAAGTTATAGTTGCGATCCAGTACCATCACCTGTGCATTTTGTGGCAGTGCGTTGATGATATCCTCGGCCGGGAAAGGCAGATACAGGCGCGGTCTTAGCAGACCGGCTTTGATGCCCTGCTCACGCAGGATATCGATGGAAAGTCTTAATTCTGCCGCCATACTGTTGACAGCAAAGGCTACCACTTCGGCATCTTCCAGCCGATAGGTGTCGATGGTATCGCCATCCCACATACCGGTGATATCCTTATATTCCTGCGCTGCCTGCTTTACCAGCGGGATGGATGCCATGATATCATCGGACAGCATCTGGCGGAAGGGCGCATATTCGGCTGCATTGGTCACATTGCTGAAAGAAGAGGGATGAGTCGGATCAAGCCTCCATTCCGGTTCGTGCGGGGGCAGGAAATGATCGATATCCTCCTGTGGCGGCAGGGTGAGGGGCATCAGACAATGGGAGATGGCAAAGCCGTCAAAGTTGACCATCACCGGTATATTGATCTGTTCGGCCACGCGGAAGGCCTGCAAAATAGTGTTGAACACCTCCTGGTTGGAGGAGCAGTGATATTGGATCCAGCCGGTATCGCGCTGGGCAAATGAGTCCTGATGATCGGCCCATAGGGTCCAGGGGGCAAAAATACCGCGGTTAACGTTGCACATTACCACCGGCAAACGTCCACCGGAAGCCATATGTAAAACTTCGTGCATATACAGCAGGCCGTTGGCCGAGGTGGCTGTAAAAACGCGGGCGCCGGCGGCGGAAGCGGCTACAGCAGCAGCCATGGCACTGTGTTCGCCTTCTACCGGAATAAAGCGGGCGTTCAGCTCGCCATTTTCAACCATAGCAGCTATTGCTTCCATAATGCTGGTCTGGGGGGTGATAGGGTAGCCGGGGACCACATCCACCCGGGCACTTTTTATGGCCAGCGCGGCAGCATGGGCACCGGTATCCATTATAACTTGTGCTGCTTTCATTCGGCTATTCCTCCTTTACCATGCTGATCGCACCGGTGGGACATTCTGTGGCACACACGCCGCAGCCCTTGCAGTAGCGGTAATCAATCATAATTTCATGGCGGTCAATGACCGCTTCCGGACAATATACCCAGCAAAATTGACATTTGGTGCATTTTTGAGTATCAACGACCGGACGGTGCACTCGCCAGGAACCGGTATCACCACCGGCTCCCTTCATCGGCCAGGAAATGGGCCGGTAGGCTTTTGTAACAGATTTCATTTATTGCCATTCCTTTCGCTAATCAAAATGTAAGTGTCTATATTCCAATCTGTGTTACGGCGTTATAAGCCTTGCCAGCGGCGCCCAGATTGCGTTCACCGTTATTCCCAGGCCATTTATTCAGAATGGTTTGTTCCATAATATTCTGTGGGATGTTTAGCACCCGGCACACCGCACCAAACAGTGGAATATTGATAAATGGTCCATCGGCGGAAAATAATCCCGCTTCACGGGCAATGGTATCGGCGTCTACCTGCCAGGTGGGGTGTTTCTTCACGGCTACGGCGTGGGGCGCATTGATGATCACGGTGCCGAATTCGGTAATACCTTCACCGACTGCCGCTGCGGTAAGCTTTTCGCTCATTACTACCACATAATCCGGCAGCTCGCATTGACTGTGCGCGTGGATAGTGGTGGGGGACATACGCACCGCTGCCCGCACCGGCGCTCCACGGCGTTCCACCCCAAAGAAAGGCAAGGCCTGCCCCTGCTCACCGTTTTCCAGCGCAGCCTGGGCCAATAAATGGGCCAGGGTAACGGAGCCCTGGCCGCCAAACCCGTTAATTCGTAGTTCTAACATATTACTCCTCCGTTCTCTATGGTTATTCCAAAGATACATATTAATCTGAAGCTTATAAGGCAACCAGATTTTCTTGCATCTGTGCCCACCAATTCACTTCTACCGCTGCAAAACTTGCGGTTATTACGATAACCCTCTGATAACTATCCGGATTTGCATTTATGTAATGGATCTGTTTCCTGGTGACTAGACATCTGGTGGTCAGACCAGTTTATTTTACATTTTATTCGCAATTAAATCTATAATTCCTTCTTTTTTATAATACTTGTGTCTGACCATGACAGGCTTAAAGCTAAATTGTAATGATTATTTATTTCAACTGGCTATAAATTTGCGTGAAATAAGTTAATCCAAAATTAAATTTAAAATAATACCCATAAATTATCAAAATACATGATATAAATTGACTTAATATTTATTTCGAAGGATAATATTATATATATGAAAAGATTGGGAGGAGGGGCTTACATGCACAAACTGACACAGAATTTACCGATTTGGCGCGATTGTGATGTTGACTGGGAGAAGGGTTTTGAAGAATTCCTGGCCGAGAACAAGACCCTTGCTTACATGATGCTGAAGAATGTCAAGATTTTTAAAGACAAAGTCATACTTACGCAAAAAAACGTCAAGGGTGAATGGGAATCACTGACCTGGACCGAATTCGGTGAACGGATCACGGCTCTGGCCAAAGCACTGATTGATATGGGGATCCAGCCTGGTGACATGTGTTCAGTATTTGCAAGAAACTGCTCCGAATGGGCTGTTTCAGATCTGGGGATCCTGGCGACCAGAGCGGTTTCAGTGCCGATTTATGCGACCAACTCCAAGGAAGAAGCGGAATATATAATCAATGATGCGGAAGTTAAAGTTGTTTTTGTTGGTGATCAGGAGCAGTACGACCGGGCCGGGAAGATCATCGGGGATAATCAGTACCTGCAATTTATTGTCGCCATGCAGGATAATATCAAAATATCCGGTGACAAGAGTACTTATCTGAGCAAGCTCATTGAGAAAGGTAAAAAACTGAAAAACGACAAGGATTTCGAAGATCGGCTTAACAACGTTCACCCCGATGATATCGTTACCTTGATATATACTTCCGGTACCACCGGTAACCCCAAAGGCGCAGTTCATACCCATCGTAGTTTCCTGACCGGGATTTTCCCTTCCCTGCGTTACCCGGAAGCGGGCCCTGATTACACCTCGCTTTCAATTCTCCCGCTTTCCCATGTATTTGAAAGGCTTTGGTCCTACGGATGTATGAGTGTTGGGGTAAGAATAGGTTACTGCCCTAATCCGGCCGATTTTGTTGAATATATGAATCACTTTAAACCGCAATTTATGACCAGCGTGCCAAGAATATGGGATAAAGTTTACGGTATGATCCATGCCGGCATGAAAAGCGCCGGCGGTATGAAATACAAGATGTTTGAATGGGCCAAAGGGGTAGGTCTTGAAGCCTACAGAAAGGACAGTTACGGTCTGAAATATAAAATTGCCGATAAGCTGGTATTCAGTAAAATACGGGCCATGCTGGGAGCGGAAAACTGCAATATCTATCACATCGGCGGATCGGCTTTTGCCCCGGATGTAAATGAATTCTTCCAGGCGGTAGGGATAAATATTGCCATGGGCTACGGGTTGACCGAGTTTTTCCCGGTCTGTGTCGGTTTCAGGGATAATGCCATCCCGGGTTACTGCGGTTGTATATTGTCTATGACCGAGGTAAGAATTTCTGATGAAGGCGAAGTGCAGCTCAAGGGCGGCATGTGCATGAGCGAGTATTATAAGAACCCCGCGGCTACCAAAGAGATATTTACCGAGGATGGCTGGTTCAAGACCCAGGATGTGGGCGAACTCCATTATGTAGAAAAAAACGGCGACCGTCTTGGCTATATCAAAATTACCGACCGCATCAAAGAGCTTATTATAACCGCCGGCGGGAAAAATATCTCTCCGCAGCAGATCGAATCACTGCTGGGGCAGGAAGTTATGATCTCCCAATTTGTATGCATAGGGGAGAACCGAAAATTCATCTCTGCATTAGTCATACCTAATTTTGAATTGTTGGAGGATTATTGCAAAAAGAACAACATCGAATACACTTCACCGGAACAGATCATACAGAATCCGGCCATCTACAAGTTATATGAAAAACTGATTGCCGATAAAACCCGGAGCCTCGGGCAGGTGGAGAAAATCAAGAAGTTTGTGCTGCTGCCCCAGGAACTGACTCAGGAAGCGGGAGAACTAACCCCGACGTTAAAACTGAAGCGCAAATTCATTGATCAGAAATACAAATCGCTGATTGATAAACTCTACGCAGAATAAAATTAATCGGCCGGTATGAAAACACCCCGGGGTCATGAACTGGGTTCAGTTCAGTTAATCCCCAGGGGTGTTTTTTAAACCGGAAAATCTAATTTTTACATTAGCTTGCCGGGTATAAAAATGTTTCAACTTATAAAAGCCATGCAAACATATAACCAAAATTAATAGTTTAAATATATATTACATATGATAAAATAATTATTGTTAAGATAAATCAGATGATTAACAGAGGAGTTGGATATAAAATGAAAAAAGTCATTGATGCCCGTGGTCTGAGCTGCCCGCAGCCGGTGGTGCTGACCAAAAAGGCGTTGGAAGGGGTAGAAATAAATGAGGTACTGACCATTGTTGATAACCTAACTGCTTTGGAAAACGTATCCCGGATGGTCAAAACTCTGCAGTTGGAAAGCGTGGTCGATGAAAAAGAAGGCGAATATTATATCAATATATTTAAAGATGAAGGATTACAAGGAAAGGATGAAAAAGAAACCCTGGAAGGCAATACGGTAATATTGATAGGCAGCAACGTACTTGGCAGCGGAGACGATAAACTGGGCGCAGCATTAATGAAAAGCTTTCTATATACCCTGACCCAGATGGAAGGCGAAATCAAGTGTGCTATTTTCATGAACAGCGGAGTCCTTTTAACGACGGCTGGATCTGAATTAATTGAACATCTGCAGGTACTTGCCGAGCAAGGAACGGAGATTCTCTCCTGCGGAACCTGTCTTGATTTTTACAATGTCAGTAATAAATTAGCAGTGGGCACAGTCACCAACATGTATACGATTACGGAAAAACTATTACATGCCGGAAGGGTGCTGTCATTTTAACATCGTATACACATCAAACATCTATCCAGATGTCAATAAAGGCTAAAATTAACAGAGCGAGCAACAAAAGCGAAGAGCAAGGCTTGTAAAAAGCCCGCGATTGACTAGCGCAGCTATTCGCTTTTTTTGATGCTCTGAACAACCGTTTTAAAAACGGCTGTTTTAATTAAAAACATTTTACTCCGGATCCTGGTCAATAAATGCAGGCCCGATCAGTGCAAGAAAGATTGTATTTTTACCCCTTTTTTATTAAGCGTGTAACCATCATAGCCTAATCATTAATAATCTATAGATAAAGGGGAAAAATGATAGTGATTTAATAAAGGGAGGTTGCCCTGATGGGATGGAAAGAAAAAGGAAATTACTTTATCGAGGAGATCGAATTAGCAGTGGACGGGTTGAATGAGCGGGTGAAAGAACTGGTTCGGGAAGGCAATGTTCGTAGTCTGATCATTCGCAAAGACAATGGTGACAAATTACTGGAGATACCACTTACGGCCGGAGTGGCGGTAGGGGGTGTCATCGCTGTTATTTGGCCTGTTGTTGCGGCTGCGGCTGCGGTGACCGGACTGCTTACCCGCATCAAGATTCAGGTTGTGCGCAAATGGGATGATTAAATGATTTGCCCGGTAACCTACTCAACAGGTAATATTCGACATTATATGTTATGATATAAATATAGATAAAATGGTAATAATTTCTTTGTAATTTTTGAAAGGAGGAAATGGACATGCGTTTAAGCGCCCGTAACAATTTAAAAGGGAAAATAATTAAGATCGTCCCGGGGGCGGTGAATACCGAAGTTCATCTGCAGCTGGCCGGAGGAGAAACCATTGTCTCGGTGATTACCAAGGAATCAGCCGCCGGTCTTGGTCTGGAGGTAGGTAAAGAGGCTTATGCCGTTATCAAAGCCTCCAGTATTATGATTGGTGTAGATCATTAGAAACCCGATAAGCTGATTCAAAAGCAGCCATAAAATAATATTGCCCCTTAAAAAGCAGGCTCATATTACCTTCGAAAGTAGTATAGGCCTGCTTAATTTATTTTTCTGAGCTTGGATGGAGAATATAGCTGGACATAGAGCTGAAAGATTCTGTTGCTGTCAATAAACAAAACAGAATAAAAGTAAGATTATGCTATAATGTTCAAAAAGAGGGGGGCGGAGCTTTGAAAATCGCGGTGGTGGATGGTCAGGGAGGTGGCATTGGGCGGCTCATCGTAGAAAAATTACGGCAGGAGTTTGGTGCTTCTGTAGATATAATTGGTCTGGGTACAAATGCAGTCGCCAGTTCGATAATGCTGAAGGCCGGTGCCAACGAAGGAGCCAGCGGAGAAAATGCGGTCTTTTATAATGTACACAGAGCCGATTGCATTGTTGGCTCCGTTGCTATTATCGCCGCCAATTCCTTCGCCGGGGAGCTGAGCCCGCGTATGGCGGAAGCGATTGCCTCGGCTGAGGCAGTGAAAATATTGATTCCTTTAAATCGGGCGGGGATAAAAATAACCGGGGCTATCGCAGAACCGCTGCCCATCCAGGTAGACCAACTGGTGCAAAAGGTACGGGAGTTTAACGAACAGATGGAATTGGTTTAGTTGCTGTGCTATATTAGCTGCAATAATGGAAAGGTGGGAAATAAATGTGTAAGGATATGCCTCCTTTGGAAAGGGCGATTCAGTTTCACGGGCATATTTGTCCGGGACTGCTGATGGGAGTGCGGGTGGCTGAGTTTGCACAAAAACATCTGGGGGTTAGTCAGGATATCGATGAAGAACTGCTGGCGGTAGTTGAAACCGATTCCTGCGGGGTTGACGCCATCCAGTCGATCTTGGGCTGTACTTTCGGCAAAGGCAATTTAATTTATAAAGATTATGGCAAAAATGTTTATACAATCGCCAGCCGGGAACAACAGCGAGCGGTACGCATCGCTCAGAAATTCAGCGATAAAAAAACTCCGGAATCTATTCGTTACCGGGAATTGAACAAATTGGAACATCTAACTGAAGAAGAGGAAGCGGAACGGGAAGATCTGCTGGCGGTCATATTTGAGAATACCATGAGTGTGGCTTTTGAAGAATTATTTGACTGGCAGGATATTGATTTCATTTTTCCGCCAAAAGCCCAGATTCATGGCACCGTTCAATGCGTGGTATGTGGAGAAGGGGTTATGGACAGCAAGGCAGCCGCAAGACCGGAAGGCTATGTTTGTCCCGACTGCCTGCAGACAAAGGAGGGGTTAAACTGATGTGTGAATCCAATGTCTATATCGACCGTGCCGGGCAGGAAGAACTGCTCATGGAAAGCGTGGATCGGATCATCCCTGCGGAGGACGGCAGTATTTTTATGGAAAATATATTCGGGGAACGCAAGGTTATCAAAGCGAGGATAAAGGAAATGGAACTGGTACGTCATCGCATCATTCTTGAAGAGGTTGATAAACCGGAAGTAATTGAACGCAGTCAGGAAATATGGCTGGAACCGGCTACAGATCATGGCCACTTTCACGCTGGCGAGGAAGTAATCCTGAATTTATCCAAAGGCTATAACATGAAATCTGATCCTGGGGCCGCGTATTCTGATATGGAAGCTTTTGCGGTCAATGAGGGTGCAGTTAATCCGGTTCAGGTTCATGATCATCATGATGGCAAGGAAATAAACCTGGGTCAGGAGGCTGACGGTCTTATGCAGATCTACGTGCATGAGCGTGGTGAGCGTGAGCTTTATGCCAAAGTAGTAATGGAAATCGGTCATCACCACCATCACGGACTACAACCACTGGGGCTGCCACTGGAAATTGTCCCCACTGATTACAGTCATGCCCGTATGGGTGAAAGCTATGAGATTCAAGTTTTGCAAAATGGTCAGCCTTTGGCAGGAGCCGAGGTTAAAGTCACGTATGCCAGTACTCGCAGCAAGGATTACCCGCATCACCTGACCACCAATGAAGACGGGCGGATCAGGATATTTCTGAGCGGCCGGGGTAATTATCTTTTCTCCGTTGCAGCGCAAAATATTACCAGTACGTTTACCTTGATTAAAAACTTCTGATTTTAAAATAATTGGTTAAAATATAATATTTTTCTGGCGGGCAGGAAACATAGATTATGTGTCGAATATAGCTATAAATGTGGTGCCATGAAGGTGCCAAGGCACTGAACGCAGTGGGTTGTCGCCGGAAGAGATTAAGCCGGTTGTCTGTAACGGCACTACTGTTCCGGCATCGGGGTTTACTATCTAAACAATAAAAAAATATCTAAACAAAAATATCATGAAGGTATTAACCATCAAGCGGTTGATATCTTCTTTTTGTTTGGGGGCAAGGTGAACCCTGGCGAATAAGAATTAAATAGATTTAGGAGGGATAGGAATGCATATACCGGATGGATATCTGAGTCCGCAGACGGCAATCCCTTTCGTGGCCTTGATGGTCCCGGTATGGAGCGTAGCTGTCAAAAAAGTTCAATCGAATCTTAAAAAGAGAGAAGTACCTGTTTTGGCAATTGGCGCCGCCTTTTGCTTTACCATCATGATGTTTAATCTGCCGATTCCGGGGGGGAGTTCCGCGCATGCCGTCGGGGCGGTATTGCTGGCCATTCTCCTGGGACCATGGTCAGCCTGCGTTGGTGTTTCCGTAGCCTTGATTATTCAGGCCTTGATATTTGGTGACGGAGGCGTCTTGGCAATTGGTGCCAATTGTTTTAATATAGCGGTGGTTATGCCCTTTGTGGGCTACTGGATCTACAAACTAATCAGGGGCAAGTCCGACGCATTATCGACACGTTCAGTTATTGCGGCGTTTATCGCCGGATATGTCGGTTTGAATGCAGCTGCTTTAATAACCGCACTGATTTTTGGTTCCCAGTACCATCTATTCCAGGCTGCTGATGGAACTCCGCTATATTTCCCTTATTCTATCAAAGTTGCGGTGATTGCCATGATGAGTGAACATTTGATTTTGGCTGGACCGGTGGAGGGTTTGATGACCGCCGTGGGTTCCTGGTTTGTAGCCAAAAATTATCCTGCCCTAATGACTGAACGATTAACAGGCAGAATCAAGCAGGATGAGCTGGGGGTGGAGCATAATGTTTAAGGAATTTAAAAAATTATGGATGGCCCTGGGTTTGTTTATAATTTTATGTCCGCTGGGGCTGATTGCCACCGGGACGGCCTTCGGGGAATGGGGAACTGATCAGCTTTCGGAGGAAGTTGGATTTATTCCTGCCGGTCTGGCCAAATTTGCTGACTTCTGGAGCGGGAGTCTTTTGCCGGACTATGGTGTGCCGGGTTGGGATGCCGATTTTATCCAGTTGGCCGGGGGCTATATTTTGTCCGCCCTGGTGGGGGTTGCTCTGGTGGTTCTGCTGATCAGTTTCTTTAGCAAAATCGTCAAAGACTGATCAATGAAACCCCGAGGAATTGGAATGAGGAGTGGAAAAGAGAAAAGATATGCGGTTGCCTGATTGGATGTTAAAGGAAAATGAAAATAATGAAGTTGTGCTTGCTGTAGGCAAAAGAAACAAAAACAACTTCTTGAAAAAGAGCCTGCGCAATATGCGAGCGGTGATATGTGAAGACCGGCAAACCGAGCATTATGCCCGCTGTGAAGGGGTGCTGCAGAAGGTTAGTCCACAAATCAAACTCTTGGCCATGCTGGGCTTAATCTTAACGGTAAGCCTGAGTCATCAAATTCTATTTTTACTGGTTGTATGGCTGGTCACGCTGCTGCTGATGCAAATATCGCGTTTGCCGGTATGGGAACTGCAAAAAAAAATCTGGGGATTTATTCCCTTACTTACCTTGCTGTTCAGTCTGCCGGTCACATTAAATATTTTTATGGACGGCACCCCGCTTTTCTATCTCCGCCAGTCAGCGCTGGCAGTTCACTGGCTGGGGAACACCTGGCCGGAAGGATTATTTATTACTCGGCAAGGTTTAACGGCGGCTATATTTTTGTTTTTGAGAGTTGGTATTTCACTTTCCCTGGGGATATTGTTGGTCATGACCACTCCGGTTGTTGATGTCTTCAGATCTTTGCGGGTTATTCGCGTACCGGAGCTGTTTATCATGATCATGGAAATGACGTATCGCTATATGATGGTGCTATTGCTGGTTTCCATGGAAATGTTTGAAGCCCGCTGTCTTCGTACCGTAGGGGATCTGCCCATGAAATGGCAAAGGGCCCAGGCGGGATCATCCATTGCGGCACTTTTTGCCCGCAGCCTCGCACTTTCAGAAGAGGTCTACCAGGCCATGTGTGCGCGTGGTTATACCGGCGAAAGATTGAAAACGTCAGCGGACGAAGTCGACGAACTGGAATTGGCGGTCAGGTCGCAATGGGTGTGATGTTAAAACGAATGTAATTTTGGAATGAGTTTAATGTTAAAATATTAAATAGAGTAATGATTTGCGAAAGGCTTGAACTGCAAATGTCCATTTTGGCTTTGGATAAAATTGATTTCAGTTATGTTAAGGATGAAATACTTTTTCGTGAATTTAGTCTGAATATCGAGGCGGGAGAGAGTGTTTGTCTCCTCGGAGCCAATGGCTCTGGTAAATCAACCCTTTTAAAGATTTTCTGCGGCCTGGTATTTCCCTCGGGCGGAACCTACCGGGCGTTTGGTCAGGAAATTACGGAGAATTTGCTGGAAGACAGCCGTTTTGCACAAAGGTTTCATCGTCGCATCGGATTTATATTTCAGAACTCGGATGCCCAGCTGTTTACCAGCCGGGTGTGGGATGAGATCGCCTTCGGACCTCTGCAGATGGGATTAAGCCAAGCGGAAGTAAAAAACCGGGTAGATGATATTCTGGCGTTGTTACACCTGCAAAATTTGGCGGAACGTTCACCTTATCGTTTGAGCGGCGGTGAAAAGAAAAAAGTTGCAGTAGCCTCAACCCTGGTGCTTAATCCGGAAGTATTGATTCTGGATGAGCCTACCAACGGCCTTGATCCTAAAACCCAGCGCTGGCTGGTGGATGTGTTGCTGGAACTGAATAACCATGGAAGGACGATTATAACTTCAACCCATAATCTTGACCTGGCCCATGCAATTTCTCGGCGAGCGCTGGTTTTGTCCGAAGAGCATCGCCTTATTTATGATGGATCTTGTCAGCAAGCGATAGCAGACAAGCAACTGTTAATGGCGGCCAATCTGATTGACGAATATTGTCATGTGCATGGCGAGAACCAACACAGCCACCTCTACAAGCACTCTTAAAACCGCGGTTAGAGATATTGCATTGTATATTTGTGATAAAAAAACGAAAATCATAATCAGTTAATAAAAATTTATATAGCAATCAAGCAGGATTTTAACTATTCTTCGCGAATAACACTTAATATCGAGGATAAACCCGATATTTTCTCCGAGTCTGTCATACTAAGGCGATGAACGCTATGGTGACGAGGCCATTGGGTATAGTTGGAAACGGCTGTGCCTTCCATTGCGAAAAGGAGTGCTCAGGTTAGGCAATAATGGTGTGTTCATGAAGAATACACGATGGTGTTGTGCTTGTATTGCCGTCTGGCATTTTTTCGCCGGACGGCTTTGTTGTATTTAGAATTAAATATTTCTCCGAGTCTGTCATCCTAAGGCGATAAAGGCTATGGTGACGAGGCAATTGGGTATAGTTGGAAACGGCTGTGCCTTCCATTGCGA
>JAAYCZ010000114.1 GCA_012729495.1 Syntrophomonadaceae bacterium
CAGCGGCTTAAAGGATGCAACCACCAATTTAGTTGGACCATTGGTATTTAACTGGCGTAAAAAAGTCGCCCGGCAGATAATCTGTGAAGGCAATATTATCAAATACCCGCTTATGAAGCAATAGTTTGAAAAGATAACTTACGGGGGCTATGAAATGCTTGTTCTTACCAGGAAAATTGATGAAGGCATTGTAATTGGCGATAACATCACAATCAGAGTCATTGCGGTGGAAGGTAATAAGGTAAAGCTTGGCATTATTGCCGATAAAGATATATCCATTGTCAGAGAAGAAATACTGGAAGCTGTAAAAAACGAAAATTTGTCCGCCGGCCATATTGATGGTTCAATTTTGAATTGGAGTATTATACCGCCTTCAGAACAAAAATAGGAGGAAGCGCCATGGAGATAATGATGAATAATCTGCCCTTAGCCATTACCACAAGGCGAAATCCGGAGTTGCCATCCGGCAATTTTGAACCGGGAAAAAATGAGATGCTGCCGCAGAAGTATGACCAGGCGGAAAAAACGGAAAGAGTTCAGCTTGATGAAGAACAAGTTAAAGCAGCCGTAGAACAGATCAATAAAACTCTGGCTTTGCATAATACCCGGTTGGAGTTCTCCATTCATGAAAAAACCAAAGGCATAATGGTAAAAGTAGTAGATGAAACAACCGGGGACTTAATCCGGGAAGTACCACCGGAAAGGGTGCTGGATATGGTAGCCATGACCTGGGAAGAGCTGGGTCTTCTGATCGACGAAAAAGCCTAGCGGATGGGGGGGATAGCAGATGGCGACTATAAATTCGGTTAATTCAGCTTCAATCAATACTTCCAGGATATCGGGACTTGCTTCCGGACTGGATATTGACAGTATCGTCAGTGACATGATGAAAGCCGCCAGAATACCGGTGGATAAGCTGGAACAGCAAAAACAGCTGCTGCTGTGGCAACAGGAGGACTATCGCACTTTAAACAAATCCCTCTATGACTTCAGGAATAAAGCATTTGATATGAAGCTGAATTCTACGTTTTTAACCAGGAAAACAGCCTCATCCAATGAAAGCGTTGCCACAATCAGCGCAACCGCTGCGGCCCAGGAAGGCAGCTATACCATAACGGTTAACAGCCTGGCAGCAGGAGTCGCAAAAGGAAGCAGCATCGCGCTGGCAGACGAGCAGGACAGTAATGGCAATACCCTGACCCTTTTTAACCAGTTTGCCGATTTTAGCCTGCGGGGATATGCTGATACCGATGTTGTTATGGTTAATATAAACGGAACGGATTTGGAGTTTGATCTGGGTCAGGATACCATCAACACCGTTGCCGCCAAAATAAATAATGCCAATCTGGGAGTTACAGCCAGCTATGACAGCAGTCTGAACCGCTTCTTCCTTACCACGACCGCTACCGGCAGTGAGGCCGAAATCATCATCAATTCTGATTCTGCCGGCTTTTTCGCCAATGGCAGCCATAACTCCATCCTGAACCTGAATATTGATGAAGCTACCTCCTACAACGGGAAGAATGCCTCCATAGATTTTGGTGATGCTGTCGGGCTGGAATTCGCCGCCAATACCGTTGCTGTAAACGGACTTACTCTTAACCTTAAAAACACCGGCGTTACCAACATAACGGTTGCCAGGGATATCGATGCTGCAGTTACATCCATCAAAGCATTTGTCGATGCCTATAATGAAACTTTAGATACTCTGTCCGGCAAAGTCCTGGAAAAGCGGGAACGTGATTTTTTGCCGCTTACCGATGCCCAAAAAAAGGAAATGAGCGATTCTGAAATTGAGAAGTGGGAAACCAAAGCTCGGCAAGGGTTGTTAAGAAACGACATGCTGCTGCAGAACATAATAAGTGATCTGCGGGGAGGCCGCTCCCGGATCGTACAGGGTATTGAAGGAGCATACAATTCACTCACTACCATCGGTATTACGTTCGGATCAAATGATTACAACGGCAAGCTTGAAATAAATGAAACTGCTCTGAGGGAAGCCCTCACCCGCGATCCTGACAGCGTTAAAAAACTGTTTACCAACCCCGGCAGCAATGAAGAAAAAGGTATTGCCGTCCGGCTCTATGAACTGACCGCCAATGCCGTCAAGTATATTGCCGACAAAGCCGGCAGTTCATCCAGCTTTAGTACGGTGGACAACAGCTATATCGGCAAAAGATTGACGGAAACGAACCAGGCCATTGAAAAATGGGAAAAAAAGCTGGAAAGTATGGAAAACAGGTATTACGCTCAGTTTACCGCCATGGAAACCTTGATTAATCAAATGAATACCCAGGCTTCATGGCTGGCGATGCAATTTGGATCAGGTTCGTAAGGTTAGATTTTAAAGGGTGATGAGATGAAATACCAGCATATAGATGAACTGATTACTTTGTCCAGAGAAAAACAGCGCCTTATCGAGAGTTTCCTGCATCTGACCGAGGAGCAGGCTGAGGCAATTAAAAATGAGAATTATGATGGTATCTTAAACACCATCAACCGCAAACAGCATATCATTGAGCAGATTAATCTGCTGGATTTAAACAGCGCCGACATTATACCGGAGCACGATGAATCCCTGCAGCTTATAAATAATCATACCCGCACCATAATGGCCAGGGCGATTGCAATTGACAATGAAAATATTGCGGCCTTAAAAACCCGTCAGGCCGATGTATTCGCCAAACTTAAATCTGCCCAAACCAACAAGCTGACCCACACCCGCTACCGGGGGAAAAATATGGGCATCGAAGGAATTTTACTGGACAGGAAAAAGTAAGCTTAAAGGAGCTGGTGGTATGGGCCGTATTAATGGGATAGATCCGATTATCATTAATACCATTAAAACCCCGACACAAAAGCCGGCCGTAACTGAAACCCGCCAAACCAAAGTCAGCCAGCGAAAAAAGGACGAGGAAAAGCAGGAAAAAAACTCCCGGCATATATCCCCCTATTCGCTACCTGACTTGACCGCTGCCGTTGACAGGTTAAACCAGCTTTTAGCGGAACATAAGATCCCGCTCTATTTTCAAATCGTTACAGATAATCCGCAACCCGGGGTAATTCTGGTTGCGGCCGACAATAAAAACGTTATTGCAGAACTAAAACCCGCCCGCGTATTTGAACTATTGAACCGCTTTAATACCCGGGGGTTTACCGTAGATGAATTAATTTAAAACAGTAAAGGGGTGGAGGGAAATGGGTCCACACGTCAATGCCTACAAGAAAAACCAGATTAACACCACTTCCAACGAGAATCTGGTTTTGATGCTGTATGACGGGGCGCGCAAGTTTATCAATCGGGGGGTAAAGTCAATCCGGGAAGGGGATATAGAGGAAGCCAATAACAGTCTTTTGCGGGCGCAGAATATTATCTCGGAACTGATGGCGGGAATTAATTTCGAAGCCGGAGAAATAGCCCGCCAGCTGTATACCCTCTACGAATATATGTACTTTAAACTGGTGCAGGCCAATATTAAAAAGGATCCCCATGATTGTGAAGAAGTACTGGCCATGGTGGAGGAACTGAGAACAGTCTGGGTACAGGCCTCAAAAAGCAGATATGCCCCGGTTGAAAACAAAACTGAAAAAAATTTAAAAATCAGCTAAACAATCAGCCTAAAACGACGATATATAATATTGAATCCTTAAATAGGGGAGAAATAACTTTTTCCTGGGGCCCCGGGAGAGTTATAGCGGCGACAGGGAGGTCGCCGCAGGAAAATAATAAAAACAGGGAGGTTTTATTAATGAGAATTAACCACAATATTGCAGCCTTAAACACTTACAATCGGCTTTTCATCAACAGCGCCAGCAGCAGCAATTCGCTGCAGAAACTATCCTCCGGTTTACAGATCAACAAAGCCGGAGACGATGCCGCCGGGCTGGCCATATCGGAAAAAATGCGCGGCCAGATTCGCGGTTTGGATCAGGCCGCCAAAAACTCACAGGATGGAATATCTCTGATTCAAACGGCAGAAGGAGCCTTAAGTGAAACCCACAGCATCCTGCAGCGCATGCGGGAACTGGCGGTACAGGCCTCCAACGATACCAACACCTTGGATGATCGTGCGGCCATGCAGAAGGAACTTACCGAGCTAACCTCGGAAATCACCAGAATCGGCAATAACACCGAATTTAATACCAAAAAGATTATCAACGGAGACATGACTGGGCCAGGACTAGGTGCGGCGCAGGAAAAAATTACGCTTAATTTTGATACCGGTTTCACTCTTGCTGTCGCTCATGCTGATGTTAAATTCAAGATAGGCGGGGAAGAATATACCCTGAAATTTGATGAAGCTGCCAACGCAGGAGCGGCAGGAATGGCTGTTGATAGCTCCAATAAGACTGTAACCGTAGGTATTAAAGATGTAGTGAATCAGATCGGTACCGATCTGGCCGCGGTATTAAATAATCTCGCTGGCGCCCTGCCTTCATCTAATCTGGCCCAGTTTGATATAAGTTCTACTGCCACCTCAATTTCTCTGACCGCCAAGAGTACCGGGGATTTCGCCGGGGCTGACGGTAAAAACTCTGTAAGCCTCTCTTCCGGGTTGCTGGCCGAGAAATTTTCTGAAGATGTGGTAGGTTCCGACGGTGCTGGCGGGGAAGCCAAAATGCAGATCGGTGCCAATACAAATCAGCAGTTCACGGTGGCAATTGCTGATATGCGGGCGCTGGCCAATCTTAAGATTTCAGGTACAACAGCAGGCGGCAATCATGATGTTGCCGGTGCCAAATTCACCAGTGTTGCTTTAACCGACAATAGCGGTAGTGCTGAATATGCCCTCGACATTTCCGATGCAGGAAAAGCAACTGCTGCCATTTCAGTTCTTGACAATGCAATTAAGGCGGTATCTGAAGAGCGTTCCAAACTTGGTGCTTACCAAAACCGCCTGGAGCATACCATCAACAATCTGGGTACCTCGTCTGAGAATCTGACCGCAGCCGAATCCCGTATCCGCGACGTAGACATGGCAAAGGAAATGATGGAGTTCACCAAGACCAACATCCTCTCACAGGCTGCTACCGCCATGCTGGCGCAGGCCAACCAGCAGCCCCAGCAGGTTCTCAAACTCTTACAGTAAACAAATCAGTTTACAAGGGACTCCGCACCGGCGGAGTCCCTTTTTTAAAACCGGAAGCAAGGGGAAGCAAGGGGACGTTCTTTTTGCTTCCTTTTAAGTTTGACCAGCATGTTTGCTGAGCTTAGAATTGCCAAATGACTGGTTTGATGAAATAAGATTAATAAATTTGGAAACGTATTTGGTCCCCGG
>JAAYCZ010000115.1 GCA_012729495.1 Syntrophomonadaceae bacterium
CATTTTGGTACCGGACCAATAATGCTTACTTGCAATCCTGGAACCTGTTGCATAGCTATTTCAGCACCCCGAAGCAAATCCAGCGGATCAACCTCGCTGCCGGCAGTAGTAAGGCCGATTCTTATTTTTCTGGCGGTTTTTCCGGTTCTTAATATTTCTGCCGTTTCGTTTAGAACCTCCTGGAGAATTCTTTTATTTATTTCATTAGTCATTTACAGGCCGCCCCCCACCTATTGATTTGGCTAATTCCTGGATGGCATCGGCCAGCATGTTCCTGATCTCCTGTTTAATTTCTTCCTCATTATCCTTATTATGAGCGTCCTGAATAACCCCGCTATTAGACTCAATAATAAAACTGATACCATCAAAAAGGTCGGTCATTCTTCCCAAAAATAAGCTGCCTTTGCCGATTATCATTGCCCGCTGCATTTTTTCTGCCAGAATATTATCACGGATATAACCAAGCAAGGGTACGCCAGAGGGGATATGGCCCTGGGTAGGAGCAAAACCGGTTACCCCATGTTGGGTAACAAATTGAGGAAGTTCTTCCCGGTTAATCTCTCCGCGTTTTACTGCCATGGCACCTATCATTTTATAATTGGCCAGGGGTACATCACCGGCTCCTGCAGGGGCAGTTATTTCCGCATTTTGCAATTCGGGAGCGTAAACATCTACATCAGATAGTTTAAGCTGGCTTTTTTCCAAAGGGTCAACAACGATGGCCTGAATTACTGCCTGAGGTGATGAACCGGAGGAGATTTTGTGCCTGCCGACGATATCAGTTCTTATCACCGGATTTTTTCCGTCATTTTCGCTTATCAGCACTGCATAACCGCCAACCATGTCTTCCAATACGGGCATTTCCTTATTAATATGATCCCGACTATTCATTCCCAGCTTGGCCGATGATCCTCCGGCCATTACCACAACGTTTTTAAAAATTCCGGATTGTACCAAAGCTGCTGCAGTTAGTATTCCGTGGGCGGGACCGGCACAAAATGCCCGCATATCTACCCCGGTGGCATTACTGCATTCTGCAATTTCGCCAATGGCTTTGGCCAGGTTTCCGCCGCCGCGTTGATTCATATCGCCAATAGCCTCTTCAGAGGTTTCGATAATGTAGTCAATCATAGCCGCATCAAGATTATTTTTTTTCAATAAATTTTTTAAAGCTAATATTCCTGAAGCTTTTGCTACCAGATTTTCAAAAACTACATGAGCGCTTAAGTTGGAATCGCTCTCATGAGCTTCCCTAACACATCCTACCAATTGGTTATTTTCATATAAACCTTCAGCTTTGCCGGAGCTAACTAATTTTTCGATATATTCGCGTTTACTGGCTCTGTTTAACATGTCCAGTTGTTTATCATTAAATATATTTTTTGCTGCCAGAATGGTTTTAAGGCGAGCAGCAAACTCCTCTTCCAACTCTACCAGTTGAAAACTGTCCGCAATTTTTATTACCGCATAAAATTCATTTTCCGGAATTATATCGCCATATTTGCCCTGTGGACCTTTAGTCAGCAGGTTTTGATACCAGGGTCGCGGTATTTCCTGAAGTTCCTCCGGAGTCAGGTTGCCAATGAATACCTGATTAGGCGCATAATTAACTGCTTCTTCAAAGCTTCTAATGGATTTTGCTGTTTTTTGTAAATAATCAGAATCAGGATTAATTTTTTTTTCCATAGTAATAGTAGTTCCATGCTCCATCATAATGTTAGGGGCATGTACCAAAATGAATCCGGATGCTTTTATTACAGGAAAATTCAACTTGTTTCCCTCCTTTGGATAAAATCCACTTCCACTGACAGAAGTTCTGTTTGGATGCATTTAATGACGATATATCATGCATCCAAACAGACAGGTTTTAAGTTCTTAATTGTATTGTAATTGAGGATTCTAAAATACGGTCTGTTCTCCGACGTTAGTAGATAATGCTTGTAAGGCTTTTTCCACTATGCTGCGTCGCAGAGCAAACTCTTCATCCTGGTTTAATTGAGGATTACCCAACGGGTAAGGGATAGCAACTGCCGGATCTATCCTATTGGCACCTACGGTCAGGGAAATTGGAACTACCGTACAAACATGAACTACAGGTACATCAACAACTTCCTCCAGCTCTTTTACCATCGTTGCACCGCAACGAGTACAGGTACCTCAGGTAGAAGTTAAAATTATACCGTCAACTTGTGCCTGTTTTAATTCTTCTCCTATGGCGTGGGCATATTTTTTAGCATTTGCAACTGAAGTACCATTGCCTACAGTTGCATAATAAATATTATGCAGTTGGCCAATTATGCCCTCCTGTTCCAGTTTGCGCATTACATCTACCGGTAATACCCGGTCAGCATCCTGGTTGGCATAAACCGGGTCATAACCACCATGAGCCGTTTCAAAAGTTTCCGCGGTCAAATTATTAATTCCGCTAATGTCATAACGACCAAACTTTGAAGCACTGGAAGATTCTATACGATCAGGGTTTCCTTTCGGTACTATACCTCCGGAAGTTACCAAGGCAATTTTAGCCTGACTTAGATTCTTTATGGCAGGTCGAGGGGTTACCCGATCAAATACCGGCATGGGATATTCAGTAGCAAAAGGTTCGCCCTTTATTTTTTTGAGCAGAATTTCCACTGCCCGAGCCGAGCCCCTTTGGGCATGGAAAACATTTTTCCGTATTCCCCGGGCCAGGTAACCCTCTTCTGCCGGGGAACCTATAACTTCTCCTTTAGCCAGTCGGATTGCCAACCGTCCCATCGCTGGTATGGCAGTGCGCATTTGTGCTGCTGAGTTGCCGGTTTTTACAATATAGATAGACTTTTTATACATGTCTGCACCAGGATTTTCTTCATACATACCGGTTAATACCGGTATATTGAGTCTTTCCTGCACGGCGGTACATACTGCCCCGCAGGCCATCCCATATCGGCCGGCGTTAAACGCTGGTCCGGCTATTAACTGGTTAGGTTTAAAACTGGCTATCAGCTTAACAATCTCTTCAGTGGCAGTATCAATATTTTCATTAAAATAAGTGTCTCCGCATATTACCGTACCGATAATGGACATATCATTGCCCATAGCATTTTCCAGTGCTGTTCCTGGTCCTACCGGGCCCTCTTTGCTGAATGGGGTTATATCGGCTTTTTCTTCTCCGCCAATTTGCCCGAAAAACTGGTTTAAATAATGGACTACTCTTATACTGGCCACTCTTTTCTTCCTCCTTTCTCTAACAAAACTGCTGCCTGATACTTTCCATTTCATCTTTAATAGCATCAATATCAAGAACCATTTCCATCATGCTAATCTGTGCATCATAAACTTCGGGATCAATCAAATTTTTAATTTCAAAAATGTGAAATACAGGCAGTTTCAGGGCTATATTGGTCAGAGGTCCGGCGTAAGTGGGATCTCCATTGATTACAGTTTCTGCCGTTAGTCCTGCTGATTCTGCTTCTGCTCCGCCCAGGATAACTGCTACTTTATCGGTACCAAACTTTTCTGCAACTTCTTTAATTCTTGTTTGATTGGCCATGTCCATGGCCCCGGCAGCAGTTCAAACAAAGCATTCCGTACTGCTGAACAGTACTTCACCGCCTACGGTATTCATACATTCTGCTATGGCCGGGCCGGGTATGCCATCACGATCTCCGAGAATACAAATTTTCTTATCCGCAAAGAAACTTTTATCCATTTGTTTTTCCTTCCTTTCTTCTAAATAAAAGTTTTAAAATTTAATGGCCTTAAAGACAGGCATTATTTCTTCTTTTTCTTAGCTTTCTAGAATTCCAAAGCACCCATGCGATTAAATCCCAGTTCATTGGTTGCACCGGTAATAGCCTGAATTTCAATCGTTAAAGAACCGTCCTGCTTCAGGGCACCATCAAAACCTCCGGCAATAATTTCGCTGGGCTCAATATAACCAATAACCCTGGACATGGGCGGTAAATCAATTAAGGCATTGGCATTTCCGCCGCTTACCACTGCATTGGCCAGTGGGTTGGCATCAGCCAGGGACTGGGAGGCGCCATCACGACCAGCATATTCATCGGTTATCAGTACCGTTTTAACCCCTAAGGCTTCAATTTTTCTGCAATTCATAATTAAATCGGCATCAGGATTACCAAAGCCTTCTTCACTGATAATTACCCCATCTACCCCCAGACTCTCCACCAGTTTGGCAGTAAAATTTGAGCTGCGTTCCTTATCCAGTAGGGTTACGTTTTCATTGGTTACTACTACACCAATAAAGTTGAGGTCTTTGCCATGGCGGGCAAAAAGATCGTCAATTACTGGGTTGTTCAGATGATGAAAAGTAGTATTTTTATCACAGGCGGAAACACAATTACCACTTATTATTGCTCCATCCATAACCTCAGTAGGATAGAGGAAAGTTGGTAAAATCTTTTTTACATCCAGGCCGTAAAGATAGGTGTCATGCATCAGACCTTGAGTCTGCAGCATATAAACATAAACCACTTTAGGCAGATCGGGATATTGTTTAATCTGCTCGATAAGGGGTTTGGTTTCAAAAACCAGGGTCTGGTCCGGTACTGCATTTTTTGCCAGTTCTGAAATATAACGGGTAGCTTTCAATCCGGCCATTCGTACGGCTTCTTCATGTTCATGCTGGGGCAGACCTTCCACTTTATCACAAAGGATAACCAGATTGATCGTTTGAGAGAAAGGAGTATAGTCGGCACCAGGTCCGGACATATCAATGATTCCTTCCTGAAAACCGACAATTTTACCTACCGTTAGTATGGTCATGCCTTTTAATACATTGGTTTTGCCGCTGCCTACCATTTCTGCATTACCAAAAAGGCCGGGAAAGACCTGACCGGAGCCTTCCGTTTTAACCCTTGGCTCCAGGACGTCTTTGACCGGGCATATTCTGACATCGTCTCCCGGACGTACAATGTCAACCTCAATCCTGGCCAGGCGATCATCTTTGATAGTATTTAGCAGTTCCTGTTGGTTAACATAAACAATTCCGTTTTTTAATTCACTTTTTTCTCCGAACTGGACATCTTTAACCAGGATATTCCTCAGTTCCAATTGCATTTAAATATTCCTCCTTTCCTATTTGAAATATTGTTTAAGTTTCGCTTCAATGTCTTCCGGAGCAATTTCCTGTCCGGATATTTCATCTATTTTCTGGCCATTTTTATAGAAAAGTATGGCAGGCAGACCTAATACTTTCTGGCTTATGGCCAGACGTCGATTTCCCGAGGTATCTACCGAACAGAATTTTATTTGGTCCTGATACTTAAGGGCCAGATCTTCCACATACGGCATCAGTTCCAGACAACGTTCACATTTGGGTCCCCACCAGTCAACCATAACTACTCCACTGGCACCAAGAACTTCGTTTTCAAAATTTTCCTTGTTTACTTCAATCATGAATTCAACACCCCTTATCTTATAATGATTTTTTTATAGCGTTCAGATTTTCTTCATTTATTTCTGCTACTTCCTGTTTTATTTCACCATTGATAAAAACATGAAGTTTAGGCAGCTGATCCAGCGTGATATGATAGCGTCTGCCGACCAATTCGTTGCGGGTAGCATCCACTTTTACCAGGGAAAATTGTTCGTTATTGGTACGAACAAAGCGATCCACGATTCCAACTTTTTCAGTACCGCTCATATCAGTAGGGTTATAATATGCAACTAAAACCGGTTTTTTTGAATTTATAACTTCTTTTTCCCACAGTTCGGTTTCATGTACATACTTTTCAGCCGCTACCGCAGCGATCGCACCATCGCTGGCAGCAGTTACCACCTGCCGCAGGTATTTGGCCCGGACATCACCGGCAGCAAAAAATCCTTCCAGGTTGGAAGCCATTTTTTCATCGGTAATAATGTAGCCCTGGGGATTTAATTGCACTTCCGCCGGCAAAAATTCAGTCAGCGGAACCGTACCAATAAAAATAAACACGCCATTTACCGGGTAATCGCTTTCTTCTCCGGTTTGGATATTTTTCAGGGTGATACTTTCCACTAATTCATCACCATTGACAGTTTTAACAATGGAATTCCAAATCCATTTTAATTTTGGGTTTTGCTGAGCCCGTTCAAAAGAAACCTGATTGGCATCAACTTTGCCTTCTTCATGGATTACGATTATACTTACCTGATCGGCAAATTTGCTCAGGTACTCAGCTTCTTCAATAGCAGCGTCACCGCTGCCCACTACCGCTACCTCCAATTCTTCAAACAGGTCGGCATCACAGGTAGCACAATAACTGACTCCTTTACCGCGAAGCTTGCCTTCCCCCGGTACCTTTAACATGCGTGGTTCAGCTCCCAGTGCATAAACCAGAGCTTTTCCAAAGTATTCGTCTTTTTTACCAATAACTTTTTTGGGGAAGGATTTTAAATCCAGCGATACGATACTATCCTTAATAAATTCGGCTCCAAATGATTGCGCATGGTCAGCCATGGCCTGGGTAAGTCCCGGCCCGGTAGTACCGCGGCCAAATCCCGGGTAGTTTTCCAATTCCTCTGTCGTTGCTGCCTGACCGCCGGGCCGGCCTTTTTCGATAATGGCAGTTTTCATTCGCGCCCGGGCTGCATACATTCCTGCTGCCAACCCGGCAGGGCCGCCGCCCAGGACCAGCAAATCATAAATTACCTCCATGTTTACACCTGCCTTCATATTAATGATTGAAGCGCGTTATCCAACAATTCTTTATCAATTATCTGGAAATCCCGGTCCAACTGGTGGATTATGTGGCGGTCCTTGGTGACTCCGTTTTCCACTTTTTCCAGGCAATATTCCAGCATACCCAGGGTTGATAAATCAACTTCTGATGTTGATGAAGTTAATACTACCGAGCGGTAAGGATTATCTTCGGGCTTAATGCTTCCTGCCAGAGGATGGGATAAAAGATTATGTCCCCCGGCTATTTTGTTTAAAACCTGATAAAGAACCTGACGCTGATTCCCGTCGACAAAATAAATTTCAGCATCGGCAATATTATTTACGATTGGATTGTTTGTTATAATTAAAACCTGGGTAAATTTCATTGTTAAAATCCTCCAAAAGTTTTTGGATATAAACAAACAGAGGATCAGCTTTATTCTTACCCCCTGTTTATTTACCTGAGAGAATCACCTTTTAAAAGGTTTGCCCCTTCGGTGCCTTTGTGCTTTCCATAGTTCTGTCGGATGCGATACCTTTTTTCCCGAAAGTTTCATCAGCAACCGGATAAGTTGCTTGACTTGCTCCTTCGGCAGGATTTGAATTCCATTCTCTTGCTGCCCTTCATCCAAAATCTTTATTTTAATTTTGTCTGAAAAGTACTTTTTTATCCCCCCACTGTAAATCGTTTGTAAAAATTAAAAAAGCACGGGATTTAATATTCCCGTGCTCTGTCTGTTAACCTGTGAGATTCACCTTTAAAAGGTTTGCTCCTTCGGTGCCTTACGGCTTTCCAGAGTCTGTCCGGATACGGTCCTTTTAACCTGAGAGTTTCGCTTGTTTACCTGGACAGGAAAACAACTTGCCCCTTCGGTATGGTTCAATACCCATTCTCCCGTATCCATCAATCAAGTTATTGAATTTTCTGATTATTCTAACTTTAATATACTTTCCAAATTTAATCTTTGTCAACTCTAAAATTAGAAAGGCGACCGGACAACTGAAATGATTTTAAAAGTTGAAGTTATGGAACATATCTTCGTTGCTTTATTATGCAAAAAAATACCGCTGACCTTTTGCAGAAAGGATTTGTTCATCTGGCTGTTTATAACTATTGTCAATAGGCATAGCTATCCTGTAGCCATCATATTTATAAATTATGAAAAAAATATTATTAATAGTCGGTTTGCTGCTCGTATTTATATTGTCATATTTATGGCGTAATTCACATGTAAAACCGGAAAAGGCCACGGAACCTTATGTGAAACTGTATCTGCACCAAAAAGGCGAAGTCATGGACCTTTATCTGGAAGATTACATTATCGGCACTGTAGCTGCTGAAATGCCTGCATCTTTTGCTCTGGAAGCCTTGAAAGCGCAGGCTGTTTGTGCGCGCACCTATGCAATTAAAAAAATTATCGATCAGCATCCTTATCCCCGCCAAGCGGATCTTTCTGATGACATTAACTGCTGTCAGGCTTTTTGTGATATATCTACCCATAATATAGGCCCAGACAACCTTAAACGCATAAAAACCGCAGTAAAAGAAACCCGCGGGGAAATCATGCTATATGATTCCCGACCCATCGATGCGCTTTATCACTCGTGCTGCGGCGGTAAAACTGACAATTCATGGGGCGGTTCAGTTCATCTTAATTATTTAAAAGAGGTAAAATGCAAATATTGTACGCAGTCTCCCCATTATTATGAGAAACATCATTTTCCCAACAGCCGACTGGCAGCCCTGGTAGGGGGAAAGGATAAAACTCTGAATATCAGGATCCTTTCGACCAGTCCGGCCGGCAGAGCCAATCAAATCAGTATAAACGGAAAAAAGATCTGGGCATCCGATTTGCGACGTAAATTGAATTTGCCTTCGCAATGGCTATCTTTTAAAGTGGGGCCTCAACAGACTGAAATTACCACCCGTGGTTATGGCCACGGACTGGGTATGTGCCAGTATGGTGCCAATGGTATGGCTAAACGAGGTAAAAGCTATGAAGATATATTGCATCATTATTATCAGGATATCCAGATTTATAAATTACCTTATTAGTTTTGGCAAGCTACGATTCATTAGCATAAATATATTATGAAGATTCTCGTGGAAGAAGCTTTAAAAAGCTGCAGGTAAAAAATATAAACCCTGCTCTGGTTACTGCATTCATGGTATTGATTTGAACTCTCCTGAATATATTGAAAGCAGAAGAGAGGGGGAAAATCATGCAGAACTATATACGCAAAAGAGCAGTTAAGCTAGCCCGGCACATTGTACAGACTTCAGATACCGTTCGTGGAACGGCTGATGTATTTGGGATATCAAAAAGTACCGTCCATAAGGATGTGACGGAGAGGCTGCCCAGGATCAGCGAAGAATTGTTCCTTCAGGTCAAAGATATTTTGGACAAGAATAAAGCGGAAAGACATCTGCGCGGAGGGGAAGCTACGCGCAAAAAATATGCTAAAGCAGCTGAAATTGAAGTAATGTAAAATAAAATAGCCAGAAACGCTAAGAAAAGGTAAAATTATAAATAATATAATTTTACCGGGGGGCTATGAATTTGTGTTTTGTTGAAGACATAGGAATCGATCTGGGAACAGCCAGCGTACTGGTTTTTAAAAAAGGTGAGGGAATCGTCCTGCATGAACCATCCGTTGTAGCCATTGACAAGAATACCAATAAAGTGATAGCCGTAGGAGAAGAAGCACGTGAAATGCTGGGCCGAACACCAGGTTATATTACTGCTATCCGTCCGCTCCGGGAAGGTGTAATTGCCGATTATGATACCACCGAAAAAATGCTGAACTATTTTGTTAAACGGGTATTGGGAAACAAGTTGTTTATGAAACCCAGAGTCATTGTATGTATTCCGACCGGTGCTACTGATGTCGAAGAGAGAGCTGTACGCCAGGCGACGTTGGCAGCAGGGGCCAAACAGGCGTTTATTATTGAAGAGCCTCTGGCAGCAGCATTGGGAGCAGGTATAAATATAGCCGGAGCGACCGGCAACATGGTGGTGGATGTTGGTGGCGGAACCTCCGACATTGCGGTTCTGGCATTAGGTGGAATCGTCTGCAATACATCGCTGCGGGTTGGTGGGGACAAGTTCGATGAGGCGCTGATTCGTTTTGTGCGCCGGGAATACAGTTTGATGATCGGTGAACGTACTGCCGAAGAAATAAAAATAAATATCGGTACCGCCTGGATTACCCCCGAAAATCGTGACCGCTATATGGAAGTACGGGGCCGGGATCTGGTTTCCGGTTTGCCCAAAACCATAAATATCAGTTCCCAGGAGAGCTGGATTGCACTGGAGGAGCCGGTTTATGCGGTTATTGACGCGGTTAAAAAAGTTCTCGAGATTACGCCGCCGGAATTGGCAGCCGATATCGTTGACAACGGCATTGTAATGACCGGCGGGGGTTCACTTTTGGATGGTTTTGCGACATTGTTGTCAGTTGAAACCAATCTTCCCGTACATGTAGCTGATGATGCCATTTCCTGTGTAGCTATTGGTACCGGCAAAGCCTTAAATGAGATTCACGTTCTTTCCAAAAACGGACGAGGTCCCAAACGGCTCGTGTAATCGTTTTTGTCTCCCGCCACGCGGCGGGTTTTTCTTTATAAGAACCGGGCCAAAAAGAGGCCATTTTATACTTTTTTATATTGCCATATATAATCAGGTATATTATCTTCAAAAAGAACTGAGGATGGGAGTATGAATACAAGAAATTATGCTGATATTCTAGGAGCCCGGGTGGATCTGGTGAATACCCGGGAATCTCTGGAAAGAATAAGAAGTTTTATAGTTAACCAACAATCAGCCCATGTCATTACTCTGAATGCTGAAATCGTTTATCAGGCGCAAAATGACCCGGAATTATTAAAAATAATCAATGGTGCTGATCTGGTGACCCCGGATGGGATAGGCATTGTCTGGGCAGGCAGGCGGTTGGGATATCCTTTTGAGGAAAGGGTAAGCGGAATAGATCTGCTCTATCTTATTTGTGAACAAGCTGCGCGGGAAAACTGGAAAATTTATCTTCTCGGAGCCGCCCCTGGCATAGCTGATGAAGCCGCCTGCCAGCTGGCGCAGAAATATCCGGGCATTAATATTTGTGGCACTCACAATGGTTATTTCCCTGCAGAGCAGCAACAGGCATTGATTGAAGAAATAAAAGGATTGCAGCCGGATGTATTGTTTGTAGCTTTGGGAGCGCCTGGACAGGAATACTGGATCAATAAATTCAGGCATGTTTTAGCGGTACCGGTTGCCATAGGCGTGGGTGGCAGTTTCGATGTTATTGCCGGAATAAAATCAAGGGCACCAGAATGGATGATAAAAGCCAATCTTGAATGGCTGTATCGGTTGCTGAAAGAACCCAGCCGGTTTAAAAGGCAGCTGGCACTGCCCAAGTTTGTGTTATTGATTTTAAGGCGGAGTTTAAATAACAATTGATCTGGTGCTGGGGGGATATATTTGGATAGTGATAAAATTTTTGCCCTGGATATTGGTACAAGAAAAATAACCGGGCTGGTTATGCAAAAAAATGATGATGGCTATAAAGTGCTGGAAGCAGAAATGATTGAACACCAGACCCGGGCGATGCTGGATGGGCAAATTCATGATGTTGAGGCGGTGGCTTCAACCATTCTGACCATTAAAAATCGTCTCGAAGAGCGTTTGCAAATCAAATTGTCCAGCACCGCCGTGGCTGCCGCGGGACGTTCCTTGAAAACAGCACGCGGCCGTGCCAGCAGAAAAAATACTCAGCTCAACGAAATCAGCCGTGATGAGGTTCGTACTTTGGAGATAGAGGCAGTACAGAATGCCCAATATTCTGCTGCCCGGGAAGAAATGAGCCAATCATCCCAGTCCGATTATTTTTGTGTAGGTTACAGCGTAATCAGTTATTCCCTTGATGATCAGTTAATCAGCAATCTGATCGGACAAAAAGGCAGCGACTATGCGGTTGAAGTAATTGCCACATTTTTGCCGCGGGTAGTGGTGGATAGCCTGATGTCATCATTACAGCGGGCGGGACTGGAAGTTTATAGCATCACCCTGGAACCAATCGCCGCGATATCATTGGCTATTCCTGCCAATATGCGCCTTTTGAACCTGGCCCTGGTGGATATTGGTGCAGGTACATCTGACATTGCTATAGTCAAACATGGCAGCATATTTGCCTATGCCATGGTTCCGTTTGGTGGCGATGAATTGAGCGAACAACTGGCAAGCAGTTATCTGCTGGATTTTAACAGCGCTGATTGGCTGAAATGTCAGGTTTCAATTCAAGAACAGGTACAGATCAAAGATATATTGAATAATGAATTACAATTAAGTGCTGATGAAGTGAAAAAGGAAATGGAACCGGTTACACGTGAACTTGCTCGTGAAATTGCCGCCCATATATTACAGATTAACGGCAAGGCGGTTGACGCCGTACTTTGCGTAGGCGGCGGCAGCCTTACTCCCAACCTGGGACAGTACCTGGCCGAAGCACTGGAACTATCGCGCAACCGGGTGGGGGTCCGCAGTCGCGAGAATGCAGCCCATATAAAAGGCGATTTTGATTGCCTGCAAGGACCCCAGGCTGTAACCCCGTTGGGTATAGCTTACAATGCTTTTGAAAAACCTCCCGTACCAATGTTTAATGTTTATGTCAACGGGCGGGAATTGGCCCTTTGGAATACGGGGGAAATAACTGTAGCCGATGCTCTGCTTAGTTCGGGTATTTCGCTCAGCAATGCCTATGGCAAACCCGGCCTGGGCAAAACCTTGGAAATAAACGGTAGCATAAAGATATTTAAAGGTGAGCTGGGAACTGCGCCATCAATCAGATTAAACGGCAAAGAAGCCAATTTCGATATCCCCATTATTAGCGGTGATCAGATAGAATTCACCAAAGGCGAGGATGGCCGTGATGCAAAGATCACGCTGCAAGACCTGGATACTGGAGGCAAGGGCAGCGTTTATGTAAACGGCGAGAAGATTGAATTACAGCCGATTTCCACCGTAAATGGACAACCTTGGGAAGCTGATGTTGATCTTCCGGATCGGGGCCGGGTGGAAATCAAAAGATTAAGTCAGATAAGGCAGATAATGCGTCAATTTGGACTTCCGGAAAATCTTCTACAGGAACAGGTTTGCAGTTACTATTTGAATGGACAACCAATGCAAAGCAGGTGGACGGCCATTAAAATCAAAGTAAATGGCAACCCGGTTCAATTGGATGAAACGATTCCGTTTGGATCATATATTGAATATCGGCTGGATAATGAAAGACCACATATATCAGATCTGGCAGAGCTTCCACCCGGCGAGGATTTTACGGTATATGTAAACGGAGAAAAAATAACCCTGCAGGGCAAGGGCTATCGTTTGCTGAGAAATGAAAATCCGGCGGCTGCACAGACGGAAATTTTCAGCGGCGATCGCATTGAGCTGATCAGGGAGGAGAGTCAAGTTATTCTCAGTGATATCTTTCAATTGATAAATATTGAAAAAAAGCCTCAAGGAATCCTGCATATCAGAGTTAACGGAGAAAAAGCCGGTTACACTACCCCGTTGCCTAATAACAGTATAGTAACCCTGGAATGGGAAATATCCGATTAATATCGGTAATCGCGGTGATTGCTGCCGAAATGATTTATCCGGGTTTTAGGCCGGTTCCAATAGCCGCCGTTTTTACGTATACGGTGCCGGGCATAAAATAATGAGACGATCAGCAGTAAAATCAGTTTGAGGCTCCAGTGCATATGAATAATTCGTCCCGGCAGACTTAGGCGTTCAACATTATCGGCCGCAATCAAATCAACTGTTTTAAGCAGTTTGTCATTGGCAAAGATCTGCATTTGTCCCAGCTTCTGGCCTTGTTTGACCGGAGCCGGGACACTTTTCGGCAAATCCTGGCGCCGGGTAAAATGAATTCCTTCGCTTTTTGCATAGATTGCATTGAGTTCATCCGGCAGCACGACTGCAACCTCTTTGACCTTTCCCGTTTTAACTTTTACCGTGCCACATACTTCGCCGCCGGGCACCAGGTTGGCCGCAGCATACTTATCAAACCCGTAATCCAGCAAGTTCGTGGCATCACTGGTCTGACTGCCTCTCATTGAACAGCCCAGTACTACAACAATAAGTCTGAGCCGTCCGCGTTTGGCAGTGGCAATCAAACAGTTTTTAGCTTCAGAAGTATAACCATTTTTTAAACCATCGGCACCATCATAACGCCATAACAATTTATTGCCGTTATAAATCGGGAAGGTACCATTACGCAATGTATGTTGTTTTAACGCAGTATACTGGAGTATCCCTGTACGAGCGAGCGTATACTGCGCCAGCAAAGCCAGATCATAAGCTGAACTGTAGTGGTTGCTGGAGGGCATCCCGCTGACGTTTTCGAAATGACTGTCCTTCATGCCGATTTCTCTTGCTTTGGTGTTCATTTGGACCACAAAATCTGCTTCACTGCCGCTTATCTTTTCGGCAACGGCAACACTGGCATCATTAGCTGAGGCCAGGGCCATGCTCTTCAACAGGTCGTCCAGACTCATGACTTCCCCTTTTTCAAGATATATTCGAGAGCCATCCATCTCAGCAGCTTTTTGGCTGGCAGTGACACGGTCGCTTTTATGTACTTTACCCTGATCAATGGCTTCCAGAGTTAACAGCATGGTCATCAATTTGGTTGTACTGGCCGGGGGCAGTTTTTGATGGGGCAAACGCGAAATTAGTACTTTGCCGGAATCAGCGTCCATTAAAACATAGGAAGCGGCAGTAACAGAGGATAAATCAACCTTTTCGGCAGCAACGGTATCAATGGTCAAAAAAATATATGTACAGATTATGATGATGGTCACAAAGGATTTAAATTGGAAAGACATGTTGATTATCTCCAAATAATAGTAAGCATAACATTATAATTATAATCATTCCTTTAGAACCTGGGAATATAAATAAGAATTTATGTATAAAATATTGGCCTTCATCGATATATTGATGTAGTAATAAGGCGAAAACTGAACAGAATAAAAAACATAACAGGACAGATTTTTAAAATTGAATGTTGCGCTGAAATCAAGATAGCATTACAATGGAATAAAGGTCAAATAAGGTCAAAAGAGGGCTTAAAATATGAAAAGAAGTTTAGCTGATCGAATTGAGCAATATTTAAAAGTCTTGATTGCAAGAAGTGATGACAAATCGATAGAGATACAAAGAATTGAACTGGCAGAGACGTTTGACTGTGTGCCGTCACAGGTGACTTATGTAATCAGCACCCGTTTTACGGAAAAGGAAGGTTATATAACCGAAAGCCGTCGCGGCGGATGCGGTTATGTGAGGATCAAACAAAGCAGTCCGCAGTTGACTGATTCGAATCACGAATATGTTGAATATATTGATTTGTTTAATTTTATTGATGAATTAAAACAGCGTCAGCTGTTAACCAGCCGAGAAGCGGAGATGGTCAAATATTTGGCGGTAAATACTTGTACTGATTTACCGCATGAATACAAACTGATAATTAATTCCAAAATGGTAAAAGCCTTATATAGTTTTTTGCAGATGTAATTTTATAAGCGATTTTATAATCGGATAGTAAAAAGGGGGTCCATTAAAATGTATTGTGAAGAATGCAAACAAAAACCTGCTGCGGTTCACCTGACTCAGGTTTACAACGGCAATATCATACAATTGCATCTTTGTGAAGAATGTGCGGCCAAAAAGGGTGGTTTTATATTCGACCCCGGCAACAAATTCTCCATACCCAATCTGTTGAGCAGCATTTTTGGCACCGGCTACACTGTTGAATCTAATCCGACGACCGAAATTAAAACCTGCCCCGGCTGCGGCATGACTTTCAATGACATCCGTCAGACCGGCAAGCTGGGCTGCAGTGAATGTTACCAGGTATTTGCCAAAGAGATGGAACCGACCCTGCGCAGAATTCACGGCAACAGTCAGCATATCGGCAAAATTCCTTCCCGGGGAGGAGAAAAAGTGTTGTTGAGAAGGCAGTTGGATAATTTAAAAACACATTTGCAGGAAGCTGTTAATCGTGAAGAATATGAGAAAGCAGCCGAGATTCGCGATAGTATCAAAGAAATGGAAAACAGGCTGGTCTAAGGGGGAATAAGCATGAGTATTGAAAATATATTAAATTGCAGTTCAGTAAAATGGATGGAAAGCCATGAGGGACAGGACGACATTGTTATTAGCAGCCGTATCCGTCTGGCCAGAAATCTAATTGATTTACCGTTCCCGCTGCGTTTGGATCAGCATTCGGGTAATGAATGTCTGCAGCGTATCAAGGCAGTTTGTGAAGAAGAAATACCGGCTGTATTAAATGAAATTGAGTTTACCGGATTCGATCAGCTAAGCAATTTGGATCGCCGCATCCTGGTCGAAAAACATCTTATCAGTCCTGCTCATGCTGAATCCAATTCACCTTTCGGTGCGATTCTGCTCAATCAGGACGGATCACTTGCCACCATGGTCAATGAAGAGGATCACCTGCGCATACAATGTTTGCTGCCGGGATTGCAACTGGCAGCCAGCTATGAATTGGCGCAGCAAATGGATGATTTTCTGGAAAGCAAACTTGAATATGCTTTTGATGAAAGACACGGTTACTTGACCTCTTGTCCTACCAATGTAGGTACTGGCTTGCGGGCATCGGTTATGCTGCACCTTCCCGCGATGCAGATGACCGGTCAAACCGGTCAGATTCTGCAAAATATAGGTCAGCTGGGGATGACCGTCAGAGGTTTGTACGGAGAGGGAACAGAAGTATCCGGCAATTTCTTTCAGATGTCCAATCAGACAACGATGGGACAAAGTGAGGAAGAAATCTGTAATCATTTGCAGGCCGTCACCGAACAGATTGTGGAACAGGAACGTATGCTGCGGGAAAGACTGAAGCTGGATCTTAAATATCAATTGGAGGACAAGATCGGACGGGCTTTGGGAATTTTAAATCATGCCCGCATTATCAATTCTACTGAAGCTCTGGCTCTGCTTTCGGATGTTAGACTGGGAATTGATTTAGGAATTTTAAGCGGTATTCAGCCCTATGCCCTAAACCAACTGATTATTTCCATCCGGCCGGCACATCTGCAGCAGTGTACCGCTCAGGAAATGGACGCTCTGCACAGGGATATCAAGCGGGCGGAGATTATTCGAGAACAAATTCAGGGGATAAAATAGCCCGGAAACTTTAATAAAATGTGGCAAGGAGGAAAAACATGTTTAGAAAATTTACCCAAAGGGCAAGAAATACAGTCATTCATGCCCAGGAAGAAGCCAGGGAATTAAAACATCCGGCGATCGGAACTGAACATATACTGTTGGGTCTGCTGCGCGAAGGAGAGGGGGTCGGCGCCAAAGCCCTTATGAATCTGGGTATCGATCTGGAAAAACTGCGTGAAGAAATAAAAAAATACATCGGCCAGAATGAAGCCGCCAATGAAGAACCGGCCGGAGATTTGCCGATAACCCCCCGGGTCAAAAAGGTTTTTAATACTGCTTTTGATGAAGCCCGCATGCAAGGCGTAAATTATGTAGGAACCGAACACCTTTTGCTGGCTATATTACGCGAAGAAGAAAGTGTAGCCGGTCAGGTTTTGCTGTCAATGGGGGTTAAGCTCGATGACTTGCGGGAACAGGTTATTTTGCTTCTGGGGGGTGAATTTCCCGGCATGATGAACCAGGAACCCAGTCAGGAACCAAATACCCCCGTATCCATTCAAGGCCAGAAATCCCGCAAGGCAAAAAGTAAAACCCCGACCTTGGACGGGTATAGCCGGGAATTGACCAAGGATGCCCAGGAAGGACGTCTGGATCCGGTCATTGGCCGAGAAGATGAAATTGAACGAGTGCTGCAGATTTTATCCCGGCGTACGAAAAACAATCCGGTTTTAATCGGTGACCCGGGCGTAGGTAAAACCGCTATTGTGGAAGGCCTGGCGCAACGTATCTTTGAAAATAAAGTACCGGAAAATTTGAGTCACAAAAGAGTGGTTTCCCTGGATCTATCCTCCATGATCGCCGGCACCAAATATCGCGGTGAATTTGAGGATCGTCTTACCAAAATCGTCAGTGAGATAAAGAATGCCGGTGATGTGATTGTTTTTATTGACGAACTGCATACAATAGTTGGTGCCGGCGCAGCCGAGGGAGCCATTGATGCGGCCAATATCCTCAAGCCTTCGCTGGCCCGGGGAGAATTCCAGTGTATCGGTGCTACTACTTTAAATGAATACCGCAAACACATAGAAAAAGATGCTGCTCTGGAAAGAAGATTTCAACCGATTTTGGTGGAGGAACCCAGTATTGAGGAAAGCATTGAGATTCTAAAAGGGATCAGAGATCGTTACGAAGCTCACCATGGGGTGAAAATAAGTGACGAAGCCATATCAGCAGCAGTACGGCTTTCCAGTCGCTATATTTCAGATCGGTTTTTACCCGATAAAGCGATTGATTTGATTGATGAAGCCGCCTCCCGGGTAAGACTGGCAAGCTTTATCCTCCCGCCGGAAATTAAGGAACTGGAAGCTAAAATGGATGATATTATCAAAGAAAAAGAAGAGGCTATAAATGCCCAGGAATATGAAAAAGCTGCCCAGTTACGGGATGAAGAACAGCGCTTAAAAGACCAGGTAGATAATCTGCGCAAGGATTGGGTCGGCAAGCGCAGTACAACTGCCGGGGTGGTTGGTGAAGAAGAAATAACCAATATTATTTCGAGCTGGACCGGCATACCGGTCAGCAAAATGGCCATGGAGGAAAGTGAAAGGTTGCTGCAGCTGGAAGAAATTCTGCACAACCGGGTCATAGGGCAGGATGAAGCTGTCAAGGCGGTGGCCCGCGCAGTCAGAAGAGCCCGGGCTGGTCTGAAAAATCCCAAACGTCCGATTGGATCATTTATCTTCCTGGGGCCTACCGGAGTCGGCAAAACTGAATTGGCCAGGGCCCTGGCGGAAGCAATGTTTACCAGTGAGGATGCAGTGATCCGTTTGGATATGTCCGAATACATGGAGAAACATGCGGTTTCCCGCATGATTGGTTCTCCACCCGGTTACGTTGGATATGACGAGGGTGGCCAATTGACCGAAAAAGTCAGAAGAAAGCCATATTCAGTAATACTTTTGGATGAAATAGAAAAAGCCCATCCGGATGTTTTTAATATTCTGCTGCAGGTTTTAGAAGACGGACGGATGACAGACGGACAGGGACGTACGGTAGATTTTAGAAATACAATTATTATAATGACCTCCAATGTTGGCGTAGAGAACCTGCAGCGCAACAAGGCCATGGGTTTTACCCGGGTTGTTGATGAAGCCGAAGATTACAGCCGCATGAAAGAAAACGTCATGGAACAGCTCAAACATACATTCCGGCCTGAGTTTGTAAACCGGATTGATGAATTGATCGTTTTCCAGAGCCTGACCGAAGGTGAACTGGAACAAATCGTTGATTTGTTGCTCAAGGATCTGCGTCAGCGGCTGCAGGACAACGGATATGCACTAAATATTACCGCCGAGGCTCGCAGTCTGATTTTAAAAGAAGGCTACGATCCGGCTTATGGGGCCCGTCCACTTAAAAGAGCCATCCAAAAGCTGGTGGAAGACAAAGTGTCGGAAGAGATTTTGAAAAAATCAATTGCACCGGGCGATACCGTTAAGTTGGATGCACTTAATAATGAAATGACAGTAAGTGCAGATTAAAGCGGCTTTATTAGTTGTAAAATTTCCCATATAATTGAAAGGAATTGACCGATTAATATGTAATGAGATTAAATATAAAGAAAAAGGGAAAATTATGGTTAAATCAATTAATAGATTTGTCTGTCGCGATTGCGGTTTTGAGAGCGCCAAATGGCTGGGAAAATGTCCCGGCTGCGGAGCATGGAA
>JAAYCZ010000116.1 GCA_012729495.1 Syntrophomonadaceae bacterium
CATTGGCGGGCAGATCCAGGGCCCGGCCAAATTGTATGCACATATTTTGTATACGTTGGGCATGTTCTCTGGTTTCCATGGTTTTTTCATGTAAACTGGTCTCCAGTGAAGTTATTATTGCATTACGAGTGCTCTTCTTTTCCAAAAGCTTATGCCTGTACATAACATTTTCAGCTTCAGTAATAACTTTATTAATATCTTCGTCCCAACTTTCTTTACTGGCTGCTCCCAAGGCGAGACTGGCCTGAATAGGATCGGAGCTTCCTGCCCTGCAGGAAGCCCTGATCCGCTCACAAATAGCATAAGCTGTCGCAGACGAGGTCCGAGGCAGCAGAATGACGAATTCATCTCCTCCCCAGCGGGCAACGATATCTTCTGACCGGCAGCAACTCTTGAGGATATGAGCAATATTCTGCAGCAGCCTGTCTCCGGCGGAGTGGCCGAAAGTATCATTAACCAGTTTAAGCCCGTTCACATCACCCATTATGATGCTTAATGGCAATTGCTCAGGGGAATCCAGACGCAGCAGTCCCTCATCAAAAAAGGCCCGGTTGTAAAGACCGGTCAAGCTATCGTTATAACTTAAATACCTTATCCGGGCTTCGGCTTTTTTACGCTCTGATATTTCTTCACAAGCTATGAGTATATGCTGAAACTGATTATCTGCATCAAACAGGGGATCAATTTTATATTGCATGCAAAGGGGGACACCCCACTTGGATACATAACTCATTTCCGTCAAAAGTACCTGCGATACTTGATATTGTTTTACAATCTTATCGATGATTGCGGCAATATCTGTTCGGGATGTAGCTTCGCTAAAAATGTTGACAGCGGTAACGGCTTCTTTGGAAGGAGCGCCATTCATTTTTACGTAGTATTCATTGGCATCAAGTATATCACCGTTTTTGCCAATCTTTATCAGGCCAACGGGACTCTTCTCGAACAAATGGCGATATCTGGCCTCACTTTCCTGCAGTTTCAGTTCAGCTTCTCTCATTTCGGTGATGTCCCGTGCGGTGGAGAGTATGCCTGCAAATTTACCGTTTTCCGAGAAAATTTTGCTCTGCCATTTTAGCAAACGAAATTTTCCATCCTGTCTTTTAAGCAAGGTTTCCAACTGGGCGGTCTGGTTATTCTGCAGGGGAGGAGTTATAGTACGCAGTACCTGCTGGTAATCCTCATTGCTGATAAAATAATCACGAAAATTATGCTGATACACGTCTTCACCAAAGAAATCCATACCTTGCTTGTTTACCCATAGATAATTGCCTTTTAAATCACAATGGGCAACAATTTCAGGAATGGTCTCCACTAAAGTGCGGTAACGGGTTTCACTTTTTTGCAGGGCTTCCTGAATGGCTTTTTCTTTGTTAATAAAACGTTTGGTTCCCAGCATGCGCAGGGCTTTGCCGGCCTCATTCCGTTTGACGACCTTGCCCCGGTCCAGAACCCATGTCCATTCCCCGGATTTGCTCAGGAGGCGGTATTCAGCTTCAAAGTAATCAATCCGTCCTCTATAGACAGGGACAAAGGTGGCTTCGATGGCAATCATATCATCAGGATGTACACGCTTTATCCAGCTGCTGATATGGGGATTAATTTCTTCGATCCGGTAACCCAATTTGCTAACCCCACTGTCGCTGAAATAAAGCTGTTTTGTTTCCAAATCCCAATCCCAAAGATCCTCGTCGGCAGCCCACAGGGCTAATTCCAGCCGTTCTTCACTTTCCCGCAGGCGGGCATTGATTTCCAACAGGCTGGACTGGGAGCATTGTAA
>JAAYCZ010000117.1 GCA_012729495.1 Syntrophomonadaceae bacterium
ATGGCCACTCTGGACGGCGGCAGAATCGGAATTGCTGCCCAGTCAGTAGGTATTGCCCAGGGAGCTTTTGAAATCGCCCGCGATTATGCCAAACAGAGAGTACAATTCGGCAAACCTATTTCAGCCCTGCAGGCGATTCAGTTCAAACTGGCCGACATGGTGGTGGATATCAAAGCTTCACGGCTTTTGACCTATGATGCAGCCTGGAGGAAGAGCCAGCATATGGAATATGGCTTCGATGCTGCCATTGCCAAACTAAAAGCTTCCGAAACTGCCAACCGGGTTGCCAACCAGGCGGTCCAGATCCATGGCGGATATGGTTATACACGTGAATTCCCGGTGGAAAGAATCATGCGTGATGCCAAGATTACTGAGTTATATGAAGGAACCAGTGAGATTCAGAGAGTTGTTATCAGCAACAACATCCTGCGTTAATCGGGGAGGTGTGATGAATGGATTACAGCGATAAAATCAAACAATGGGACGATATGAATATCGGCGATGCAGCTACTTTCACCAAAACCATCACGGAAACTGATGTTATTCTGTGGGTAGGACTGACCGGTGACATGAACCCTATCCATATCGATAAGGAATACAGCAAAACCACTCGCTTTGGTGACGTTATTGTTCCTGGCGTGATGGTGCTGGGCCTGATATCCAATACGATAACCATGGCTACTTTTGGCAACGTCTATGCCAATCAAAGCATTAAATTCCTTAAACCAGTATATATTGGTGATACGATTACTGCTACGGCGACAATTGTGGAAAAACTCGAGGCCAAACATATGGTCAAACTTGAAACCAAATGTGTGAATCAAAAAGGTGAGCTGATCATGATTGGTGAAGGAATGGAGTATATATTAAGCTAATTTAAAACGTGGTAAAATCCTGTTACCATATAAAAAGTACAGATAATATTATGAAAAAAGAAGGTCTTACCTTCTTTTTTCATCCCAACCTTTTATTATTAATATTGATGAAATATTTTCCTAAGGGCTAGTAAAAAAGCAAAATATTGCAGGAAAACAGATATGAATGGCGAAATGTTTAATATTGTAATTTCACGATAATTCAATATATAAGAAATTTTATTAAAATTTATAATAAAGGCAGGTGAAAAACTAATATTTCAAGCCCTGAATTTACTGAATTTTTAAATTATTAGGGAGGTAATAGTTTTGACAAGGGAAGTCGTATTGGTTGGTGCATGCAGGACACCTGTAGCCTCATTCGGAGGGTCATTGAAGGATATTAATGTTACTGATTTGGGTAGTATCGTAATGAACGAAGCTATCAAACGGGCGGGGATAAAAGCTGAAATCCTTAACGAAGTTATTTTTGGCTGTGTTCTTCAGGCCGCCCAAGGCCAGAATGTGGCTCGTCAATCCGCAGTTAAAGCAGGTATTCCTATAGAAGTAACAGCCATGACCATAAATAAAGTATGCGGTTCGGGTTTGCGGGCGGTAAGTCTGGCTGCCCAGATAATCAAAGCTGGTGATGCAGATGTAATCCTGGCTGGCGGAATGGAAAACATGTCAGCTGCTCCCTTTGCACTGGAAAAAGCCCGTTATGGTTACCGGATGAATAATGGCACTCTGGTGGATGTGATGATCAAAGATGGATTATGGGAAGCTTTCAATAATTATCATATGGGGATCACGGCTGAGAATATAAATGAACAATATGGCATTACTCGCGAAGAACAGGACGAATTTGGTTACAGAAGTCAGGAGCGGGCGCTCCGGGCTATAGAATCAGGGAGATTTAACGATGAAATCGTTCCGGTAACAATAAAAGGGAAAAAAGGCGATCAAGTTTTTGCGGTTGATGAGTTCCCGCGTGCTACAACGCTTGAAAAAATGGCTGGGTTGAAGCCGGCGTTTAAAAAGGATGGTTCCGTAACTGCAGCCAATGCTTCCGGAATAAATGACAGTGCTGCAGCAGTAATAGTTATGTCCAAGGAAAAAGCAGACGAACTGGGTATTAAACCTATGGCCCGGGTAGTGAGCTATGCTTCAGGTGGGGTTGATCCAAAAGTAATGGGTCTGGGACCAATCCCGGCCACTAGGAAAGCTTTGCAGAAGGCCGGATTGACTATTGATGATATTGATCTGATTGAGGCCAACGAAGCTTTCGCCGCCCAATCCATAGCGGTGGCAAGGGATTTGGGTTTTGCCGACAAAATGGACAAGGTAAACGTAAATGGTGGTGCGATTGCCATTGGTCATCCAATTGGAGCGTCCGGAGCCAGGATCCTTGTTACTTTGCTTTACGAGATGCAGAAGAGAGATGCCAAAAAAGGTCTTGCAACCCTATGTATTGGCGGCGGTATGGGTACGGCATTAATCGTTGAGAAATGCTGATTAGCCCGTATTTTTAAGATTGCTTGGGGTAGGCATTATTTATTAAATTTGCTAATCGATGGTGCTTTGTAAATCTTAAACAGCCAACCCATTTTAGATATTCTGATGAATGATCATAAACATTCAATATTGGGGGGGGATAGTTTTGCCACACTATAATTATCTGTACCAGACACGTGATATTAAGTTTCAGATTAAAGAATGGCTAGATATGAACACGCTTTTATCCTACGATGGTTACAAAGATTACTATGGAGTTGATGACATTGATGCATTCCTTGATGTGAATGCAAAAATCAGCCGCGACGTGATTTGTCCGGCAAACAAAGATTCCGATGAAATCGGGATGAAGTTTGTAGGCGGTGAGGAACATGCCGTCGTAAGCCCGGATTCCTTTAAAACTGTCTACAATACGGTTATTGAAGCAGGTGTTGGGCCCCAGTTCGGCGATCGACAATCGGAAGGCCGTATGCCGCTGGCCTGGTACGCTCCGATTCTGGAACAACAGGCCGGGGCATCCCCGGCCATGGTAATGCTGTGGTGTCTGACCCAGGGTGCTACCACCGTGCTCCAGTTTGAGGGCACGAAAAAGCAGCAGCAACTCTTCCTGCCCAATATGTTCTCTGGCCAATGGGGCGGTACCATGGGCCTGACTGAGCCGGGTGCGGGATCTGAGGTCGGCAACTGTTCCACCAAGGCGTTTGCTACAGATACCAAGGGTCTATACAAGATTAAGGGCTTGAAATGTTTTATTACCTCCGGCGACCATGACTGTGTTGAGAACATTATCCACCTCGTGCTGGCCAAGACCGAAGGTGCAAAAGCTGGCACAGCCGGCATTTCGCTCTTCATCGTTCCCAAATTTTGGGTTAATGATGATGGAACCATGGGTGCATGGAATGACGTAACCACCGTTGGTATTGAGCACAAATTGGGCCTGCACGGATCTTCCACCTGTACCCTGGCCTTTGGCGAAAACGATAATTGCCTTGGTTGGCTGGTCGGCGAAGAATTGCCGGTCGACGGCCGCGGCAAAGGAATGGCGCAGATGTTCCGGTATATGAATGAAGAACGTCTGAATACTGGATTGTTTTCTTTGGGTGCTCTGGGTTCAGCCTACTATGCAGCTCTGGATTATGCCAAGATTCGCATACAGGGCAGAAAATCCACTGATTTGAAGGGCCCGCAAGTCCGGATAATCGAACACGAAGACGTCCGCCGTATGCTGTTGCTGCAAAAATCCTGCCTGGAAGCCATGCGGGCATTAATCTATACAACCTACTACTATGTTGATATGTCCCATGAAGCTTCTGATCCTGCAGAGAGGGAATACGCAGATGACATGTTTATGATTAATAACCCGCTGTGCAAGGCCTATGTTTCGGATATGGCTTGGTTACTTACCCAGGAAGCAATCCAGGTTCATGGCGGTTATGGCTTCATGGAAGAGTATGCCCCGGCTTCTCTGGCCCGTGACTGCAAGATCTACTCCCTGTGGGAAGGCACCAATTTTATCCAGGCACAAGACTTCACCGGCCGCAAGTTCACCATGAAAAACGGAGAAGCGTTCAAAAAGTGGGTTCGCGAAATCGGCGACTTCATTGCTGATAAGAAGAATATGAGCTTTGCGGCAGAATTCGCGATGATGACAGATGCCTTGGCCTCATTCGAAGCAATTGTCGCCATGAATGCAGATTGGCAGGATGCCAACAAACAACTGAAACAGCTTTTTGCAACCCGGACCTTGCATGCCGCCGCGCGAATCTACTGCGGCAAGTTGATGCTTGAGCAGGGTCTCCTGGCGGCCAGCAAGCTTGCGGAACTGGCCGATGACCACTTCGATGTGAATTTTTACAAGGGCAAAATTGCCAGTGTCAAGTTCTATATCATGAACGTTGTTCCCGAGATCTTCGGCTATGAAAAGGCCATGAAGGCCACAGACACCAGCGCGATTGATATCCCCGAAGAGGCGTTTATGTAATCTTTTTGAGTTTGCTTTGATTATTTCACCAAGATAGCCCATATGTGCTACAATTATAAGGAAAAAAACATCATCGGGAAGGAGCGGCAACTGGTGGCTATAGCTGTATATCCGGGTAGTTTTGATCCTGTAACCATGGGACATATTGATATTTTGGAAAGAACCAGTCAGGTTTTTGATAAAATTGTAGTTGCAGTAGTTCACAATGTGACCAAGGAAGCTCTATTTACCCTGGATGAACGGGTTGATCTGATTAAAAAAAGTATTCAGCATTTACCCAATGTTGAGGTGGAGTGTTTTAACGGTCTGCTGGCCGATTTCCTTAGAGCCAGAGATGCAACCGTTATTATCAGGGGACTGCGTTCAATTACTGATTTTGAATATGAATCGCACATGTCCATGATGAACAAAAGTTTATTGCCTGATATTGATACGGTTTTTATAATGTCCAATCCCTGTTATATTTTTATCAGTTCGAGCGGCATTAAAGAAGCTGCTCTGCTGGGTGGGGATGTAAGCGGATTGGTTCCTGCAGCAGTAGAAAAAGGGCTGCAGGAGAAATTGCAGCGATATTTATTCAAAACAAAATAGAAATAAAAAATCCGCCTCGTTAAAGGCGGATTTTTTATTCAGTTCCCAATTGCCACCTTTAGTCCAAAATTGTTACCTTGACGGTTTTTATACCATAGTTTAAGGCTTGTTGATGAGATGCGAAACAAAGATCTAAGCGATTACCTTTAATTGCACCGCCCTGGTCGGCAGCTATGCCTTCGCCGTAGCCTTCTACATATAGACGGCTGCCCATGGGAATAACCTTGGGATCAACTGCGATAATGCCTTTTCCCAGCGGGAGGCCCAGATATGAAGGCGCTCCGTAATAAGGATAATTGCATTGATAACAGGAACAATAGGCTGTGGCTGTCATGGTCAGAGTCCGTCCCCGGTAAATACTGGAGCCGTCTCGTGATGGTGTAATTGTAGTGGCGGTTTTATTATCATTTAATCCTAGAGCCGCTTTGGTGTTGGGGCCGACAATGCCATCAACATCTAAACCTTTAGCTCTTTGGAACTTGATTACTGCCGCGTAAGTCTTGGGGCCAAATATACCATCAGCTTCTCCGCACCAATAACCTTGTGTATTCAAAGTTTGCTGCAAAGTTACCACTTCATTTCCCTGTGAACCCCAATAGAGATTGGCAGAGGCCATGGCTTTGTCGCTTTGGACGAGAAAAAGACCGGTAAAAAATAACGATAACATCAAGACTGGTATAATAAGTTTTATTCGCTTCATACAAGACTCCTTTCCAGATATCAGTTTGTTCCGGAAGATGCGGAAATCAAACTAAATACAATCAAAGTATGATTTCCCAGCCATCAACCATGGAATCAGTGTACTTTAACTGTATCCTGCTTTTCAAACCGTCTCAGCTTATGTGATAGCGGACAAGCCGAAGTCTGATTGGAAGTCCTGTAGCATCAGGGGGGATTTGGACAAATCCTCCCCGATGGGATTATATTCCTTGTCTTGGGGTTCTGTTTCCTGTAATTGCTTATCGCATATAATACAACCAGTATTTGCTGCCAGCTATAATTCGATCAGCTTCAGACCCTTCTGGCAGCGAATTGCCAAATCCTTATATAGTTTTACCGCAATTTCGTTATATTGCGCCAGGTTGCCGCTGACTTCTTTGACTACTGTTGCAGGATTGCCCATCGCCAAATGATGCGCCGGGATCAAACGTCCCGGAGGCAGGACACTGCCGGCGGCCAGAAAACTGCCCTCACCCATTTCACAGCCGGTGGAGATAAGAGAGCCCATACCAATGATTACCCGGTCATGGATTATACAGGGGCCATGAACGATGGCAGCATGTCCGACCAGAACGTCTTCTCCGATTACGGCAACAGTGCCCGGTTCAGAGTGCATTACTGCGTTTTCCTGGATATTGCTGCCGTTGCCGATTTCAATGCAGCCATAATCGCCCCGCAGGATTGCACCGGCACCGACATAGCAATTTTGCCCCAGTTTTACTTCACCAATAACGGTTGCCTGGGGATGAACGAAACTGTTTTCGCCAATTACGGGTCTTTTTCCCTCGAATTCATAAAACGGCATAATAAAACTCCTTTCAGATGAATTGTATTTCACAATTTATGGCAGTATTTTTGTGTTCATATTATGTACTTAATCATAGCAGTTTTTATGCCGCTTGTTGATCAAAATCTACGCCCAGCGTTGATTTTGCAACATTTACGGGTATAATGATTGATAAGACGATGAAGGGAAACATATAATGCAAAATAGGGATTATTTATTAAAATTAATTGACGACGGACAAAATGTAAGGGTATGGTTGGCCCATACCACCAATTTGGTTGAGGAAGCCCGCCAACGTCACCAAACATCTGCTACGGCTACCGCCGCGCTGGGCAGGGCTCTTACTGCTGCTGTCATGATGGGCAGCGATCTGAAAAGCGATCATGATTTGTTAAGCTTGCGCTTTAATGGCAACGGTCCTGCCGGGACCATTATTGCTACTGCTGACGGGCATGGTCATGTCAAGGGATTGATCGGCAATCCTCAGGCTGATTTGCCGTCCCGTTTTCCGGGTAAGCTGGCTGTAGGTGATTTGGTTGGGAAAGAGGGATACTTGGAAGTAATAAAAGATATGGGTCTGAAACAGCCTTTTGAAGGCAGGGTACCGTTGGTCAGCGGAGAAATTGCTGAAGATCTGGCGCAATATTTTATGCAGTCAGAACAAATCCCTGCCCTGGTATCCCTTGGGGTCCTGGTCGATACGGATCTTCATGTTCTGGCGGCGGGTGGTCTTATCGTACAGGCTTTACCGGAAGCTGACGATACAGTTTTGGAAAGACTGGAAAACAATATTTTATCGCTGGATCAGATTAGCCAGCTTATTTTTGTTAATAATTCATTGGAAGATATTACCTCAACAATTATGCAGGGGATTGAATATTCAATTTTAGATGTAATGGATTTAGCTTTCCGCTGCAACTGCAGCCGGGAAAGATTGGGTATTATTTTGGCCGGGCTTAGTGAGCAGGAACTCAGGGAGGCGGCAGAGAATAATAAGGATATTGAAGCAATTTGTAATTTTTGTAAAACGGTATATACTTTTAGTCCTGAGGAAATTAAAGCTTTACAAAGCGAAAAGCCTTAGATATATTATCTAAGGCTTGATCTGGCAAGATTTACAATGCTCTTTGAACTTTACCGGAACGCAAACAGCGGGTACATACATACATTTGTCTAGGTGTTTTATCATCCAGCACTTTTACCCGTTGTACATTTGGTTTCCATTGACGATTGGTTCTTATATGGGAATGGCTATACTTTTTACCAAAGGTTACGCCTTTTCCACAAATCTCACATTTAGCCACTATTTTGCCCCCTCTCTATAACAGTTGCACTTAAGTATTTTATCAAAAGCAAAAGGAAAGGGCAAGAAGAAGCTACAAATAATATGTTGTATAATGAAATATCAGACAGGAGGGAAAGAATGTTTACGATTAAATCTAACGACTTGGGAAATATAACGGTCGAAAAAGAAGTAGTTGAGACGATTGCGGGTTTGGCGGCTCTGGATTGTTATGGACTGGTGGGAATGGTACCCCACAATATTCAAAGCGGAATCACCCACATACTGGGCCTGGAATCTGTCCGTAAGGGAGTGGAAGTGAAAAACGGTGTTGATGGATTGATCGTTGACGTGTATGTGATTATCGGTTATGGCATAAAGATATCAGAAGTAGCCTTAAGCGTTATGCAGAAGGTAACCTATGTTCTGGAAAACGGGGCCGGGATCCCGGTGGAAAAAGTAAACGTAAATGTCGAGGGAATCAGAGTAATAAAAGATTTGTAATGGGAGGATAAACAGTTTGAGCTTGCTTAGTATTACTGGATATGATCTGGTGAGAGGAATCAAGGCGGGCTGCATCAGATTGGAGCATAATCGTGATGAGGTCGACCAGTTAAATGTATTCCCGGTACCGGATGGTGATACCGGAACAAATATGTATTTAACTCTTTTATCGGCGGTCAAAGAAGGGGAGAAAAACAGCTCGCTACCTCTGGGTAAAGCTGCCAAGGCTATATCCATGGGATCACTGATGGGCGCCCGTGGTAATTCCGGGGTTATTCTTTCACAGATTTTCAGAGGTTTTGCCAAGGTTCTGGACGGCAAAGGAGAAGCCAATGCCGCTGATATCGCTGTTGCCCTGCGCTCGGGAGCAGATACCGCTTACAAAGCGGTCATGAAACCGGTAGAGGGAACCATATTAACTGTCATTCGGGAGGTAGCCCGGGCCTGTGAACAGGAAGCTCAGTCCGGATCAGATATTTTAGCCGTTCTTCTGGCTGGAATTGATGAGGGTTATCGTACCCTTGAAAAAACTCCTTCCATGCTGCCCATCCTTAAAGAAGCCGGTGTAGTTGATGCAGGCGGACGCGGGTTGTTGTTCTTCCTGGAAGGCGTGACAGATGGTCTGGCAGCCGATAAAGAAATACAGCTGGATACTTACAAGGAAAAGACTGCTTTCGGGCGTCAGGAAATAACCAGGGACGATATTGTGCTGGATTTCCAGTACTGTACCGAAATGCTGATCAAAGGACAGAAATTGAATCCGGAAGACATAAAGGATCATCTGCGCCCGCTGGGTGATTCCATGCTGGTGGTGGGGGAAGAGGATATCGTCAAGGTGCACATTCATTCCAATCATCCCGGCAAGGTCTTGGAAACAGCGCTCCAATTCGGACAACTAAGTGATATAAAAATAAACAATATGTTGGAAGAAGTCCATGAAAACCGCAATAATTTAGAACAATACAGCCAACCGGCTTTTAGTAAAAAAATCGGTCTGGCAGCAGTCGGAGCAGGTGATGGAATTATCAGCATCCTGCAGAGCCTGGGCGTCGACTGTGTTGTTCAGGGCGGACAGAGCATGAATCCCAGCACCGAAGATCTGCTTAATGCCTGTAAAGATGTTAAGGCACCGGCGGTAATCATTTTACCCAATAATAAAAACATTATCATGGCCGCGGAACAGGTGAAAGAACTATGTGACAAACGAGTGGAGGTTTTACCAACGCATTCAGTCATGGAGGCCATCGCCGCCCTGATTGCTTATGATCCCGAAGGAGAACTGCAGGAAATAATGGATGCCATGCAGGAAGAAATGAAAAAAATATCCTATGCCGAGGTAACCCATGCCGTAAGGGATTCGGGGGTAAGCGGCCTGGATATTGAAGCCGGCAATGTGATTGGTTTAATCGGCGGCAAGATCAGTCAGAAGGGAAACAACGAAGAAGAAGTAGTGCTGGCCCTGTTACAAAAAATGATCCATGAGGACAGTGAATTGATTACATTTTTATACGGCAACGATTTGGAAGAAGACCAGGCCCAAGCCTTTCAGGAAAAAATCATGGAAATTTATCCGCAGTGCGAAGTGGAAATGCATTTTGGCGGTCAACCCCATTACAGCTATTTCATATCAGTCGAGTAAATCAAGGATTTATTGTATTCATGGGGCGGTTTTTATCCGTTTTTTTAAGCGGAGAAAAGCCGTCTTGTTTTAGCATTTCAGAAAATGGAGCCGGGAGGTTAAATGGAGAGTCTTTTTAGGGAACTGCAGTACATAAAGGGTGTGGGGCCAAAGCGAAATCAGGATCTGCAGAAACTGGGAGTGCAAAATATTTTTGATTTGCTGTGGTATGTGCCGCGAGCTTATTTTAACCGCTCCAATTTGTCGGCTATAAGCGATTTGTCCCCTGATACCACTGTCAATCTGCAGGTCCGGGTGTTAAGTACTGGCCATAACAGAACCGGGCGCGGATTTCATATCTTCAAGGCACTGCTTGAAGATGATACCGGCATTATTACTGCGGTGTGGTTTAATCAGCCGTTTTTGGCCAATATAATTAAAAGCGGCCAGGAAATACTGGTTACCGGCAAAGTGGATAGCAGATACCGTGAATTGCAGTTGCATGTTTCTGCCTATGAAATATTGGATGGGGAATTAAGTGAGTTCAATGTAGTACCGGTATATCCGCTGAGCGGAAGCTTGAATCAAAAGAGTTTACGCAAAATAATGCAATTTGTGCTGCAAAACTGTCTGCCGGATTATCCCGAAATCCTGACTCCGGCTATAAAAGAAAAATTTGGACTGACAGACATTCATACAGCCATACATAATATCCACTTTCCGCAGAGTGCTGAATCTTATCTCCAGGCCAGGAAAAGGCTGGCTTTCGAGGAATTATTACTGTTTCAGCTTTCACTGGAAAAATACCATACCCAAGGCCAATTGGTAGAAAATTGTGCTGTCCATCAGGATAAAACCGATTTATACACAGAGCTGCAACATAAGCTGCCTTTTACCCTGACCCATGATCAGGAAAAGGTTTTGCAGGAGATCTTTGCCGATATGGAATCTCCACGGGTAATGAACCGCCTTTTGCAGGGCGATGTAGGGGCGGGTAAAACCGTGGTGGCTGCCCTGGCCATGGCCAAGGCGGTTGCCAGCGGCTATCAGGCAGCCCTGATGGCGCCGACGGAGATCTTGGCGCAGCAGCATTATTTAGCGCTACAGGAATATTTTGCCGACAGTGAAGTGGTTCTGGCTTGTTTGACCGGTGGCACTCCTTTACCTGAACGGCGTATGATTCTGCAGGCAGCGCGGTCGGGAGAAATTAATATCCTGCTGGGAACCCATGCCTTGATACAGGAACAGGTGGAATTCAACAACCTGGGGTTGGTCATCATTGATGAACAACATCGTTTTGGGGTACGGCAGCGAGCCCTGCTCAGTCAAAAAGGAGAAAACCCGGACGTTTTGGTGATGACCGCTACCCCTATTCCCCGCACCTTGGCGTTAACAGCCTATGGGGATTTGGATCTTTCCGTTATTCATGAACTGCCGCCCGGACGAAAACCAGTGAAAACCCGTTATCTTCCTCGTTCTGCCCGCCATCAGGCCTATGAATTTACGCGTCAGCTGATCAAACAGGGAGAGCAGGCCTATGTCGTATGCCCCTTGGTGGAAGAATCAGAAAAACAGGATCTGCAGGCGGCGATTACCCTTTATGAGGAGTTAAGCCATTCCATTTATGCTGAATTTACGGTGGGATTGATTTACGGGCGCATGAAAGCCGACGAGAAAGATCTGATCATGCAGCGTTTTAAGTCAGGCCAGGTCCAGGTACTGGTCTCCACCACCGTAATCGAAGTGGGAGTGGATGTGGCTAACGCTTCGGTTATTATTATTGAGCATGCGGAAAGATTTGGCCTGTCCCAGTTGCATCAGCTGCGCGGCAGAGTTGGCCGGGGAAGCCATCAATCTTATTGTATTATGCTGGCGGATGCCCGCACCGAAGAAGCCAAGCGCCGCCTTAAGGCAATGGAAAAGAGTAATGACGGCTTTGAACTGGCCAATGAAGACCTGGCCATCCGTGGACCCGGTGACTTTTGGGGGGTGCGGCAGCATGGCTTGCAGGAACTGAAAATTGCCAGCCTGGTTAAAGACATTGATTTGATCAGATCAAGCATTGAGGTTGCTGGCCTATTGGAACCGGAATATATACAAAGCCCGATTATGAATTTATATATAAAAAATAAATTTAAACAATCCAATGAAATTGCCAGAAATTAAATTAAGGTGAAAATACCTGTGATTACATCACGGGACATTGATTGCCAAAATAAAAACGTTGGATTTGATTCATCCTAATACTGCAGACAAAATTGCCTGTGGTATTTTTTTATTAATTTGAAAGGAGATGCAGCATTGAAAAAAGGTTCCACGCAGAAGAATAAAAAAGTTAATCAGACGACCAACCCCGAAGAAATAGTAATTGAAAATCTCAAATATGAAGTTGGTCAGGAAATGGGCATCAAACCCAAAACAAAAAATAAAAAGTCTTGAAAATACTTCTAGCATATTAGATGAAACGAGGGAGAAACTAAGACTAACCTATAAAAAAGGAGGTGAACATAAATGGCAAGAGGTAATAGACTGTTGGTTCCCCAGGCCAAGGCTGCAATGGATTCATTCAAGTATGAAGCCGCTCAGCAGGTAGGTGTCAACTTAAAGCAGGGTTACAACGGTGACCTGACTTCTGCTCAGGCTGGAAGCATCGGTGGTCAAATGGTTAAGAGCATGATTCAGGCTTATGAATCTGGGAAAAGCACTATGAAATAATTGTATAGCTGACTAATTATACTAAACGAACAAGCGGAATCATTATGATCCGCTTGTTTTCATTTCATTATTAAATTCGTTGCATTTTAGAAATAAAATTTATCAGGTTGCATACAATTCCAGCTGTTCACGGCTAATGCCCGGAAAAAGAGAAGATGCAACCCCCATGGAGATGATGCGGGCAGTATTTTCTATAATCTCGTCAACTTCCTTGGGAGTTACAGCCAAATCGCCGCCAAAATAAGAAAGCGTATCTTTAATAGAGTTGGTTGCAAACATATCATTAAATACAGTATTGCTAACAGAACAGAAATTTTTAATCGCCTGCTGAGCAATAATTGCAGCATTGACAATTGTTGGACAGCCAATGGCAATTACCGGAATACCCAATTCTTGCTCGGTTAAAGAATGACGGGCGTTGCCCACGCCGCCCCCAGGCTGGATACCGGTATTGGACATTTGGATGGTATTGCCGATACGGTCTACATTTTGCGCAGCCAGCGCATCGACCACTACCAACACAGCCGGTTTTACGTTATCAACTACGCCTTTTATAACTTCAAAGGTTTCCAGACCAGTAATTCCCAATACTCCCGGTGCGATGCCTGAAACCGGCCGCATTCCTTCAACCAGTGCTTCGGGTGCATGCTGAAAATAGTGCCGGGTAATGGGACTATATTCTATAAATTTCGGTCCCAGGGAATCAGCTGTAGCCCGCCAGTTGCCAAGACCGACCAATAATACAATATCTTTGGGCTGCAGACGGTTATTTAGCAGGATCGTCATACTTTTACTCATGGCTTGGATAATTTCATCTTTTACATAAGGATCATTGATTTTTAAAGGTGGTGATTCGATCGTAACATAAGTACCCAATGGTCTTCCCATAATGGGAACAGCCTGTGGATCCTTAATGGTTATCGTGGTAATTTTAATCTGTTCCATTTTTTCCACTTGTTCTTCAACGCCCTGGATTTCTTGTCCCGTGGCTCCGCGAACCAGGTCACGTGCTTCAATAGCCAGGTCTACATGGAGATTAAACTGCTGCAGAAATTCATTCATTTTAAATTACCTCCTTTTGACCATTATTATCATCATAAGCAGGTAATATTATACAGAATTAAAGATCTTTCAAGAAAATAAAATGGCGACTTGCGTCGCCACTTTGGGGAGAGGAGAATTTTGTAAAGTTGTTGGGGAGGGTTTGTTTACCGGTTTTTTATTCCGGTACTTATATCATTGCCGTTATTAGCTATAATATACATTAATGACAAAAAAATTTTTTAAAAATTTAAATCATTAAAAGAAGGTAATTTTATACTGGAATAGAAATTGACAAAGGAGAAACATTTTGCGAGTTATTGCTGGATATGCTCGAGGGAAAAGACTTAAAGCACCAGGCGGTTTGCACACCCGTCCTATAACTGACATGATAAAAGAAGCTCTGTTTAATGTATGGGGTCCTGGCGTAGCTGAAGCCAAAGTTCTGGACTTATTTGCCGGCAGCGGAAGTGTGGGGATTGAAGCTTTAAGCCGCGGGGCTGTACAGGTAGTATTTGTCGACAATGATAAAAAGGCCATAAAAACGATCACTGAAAATCTGCAAAATTGTGGTTTTGAAGCTGGGTATGAGCTATACCATAATGATGTTTTCAAAGCTCTGGATACTCTCTCGCGCAACCGGCGCTGCTTTGATTATATCTATGTTGATCCGCCTTTTACCGACGATCCTATTTTTGACAAGGTCATGATCGCTCTTGGCAAAGCCGAGATACTGGACAAAGAAGGCATTTTGGTGATCAGAACCAGAAGAAAGCGGGCATTGGCAACTGCCTGCGGGAATTTAATAAAATATCGGGAAAAAAACTATGGAGAGTCAACATTACATTATTACCATTGCATAGAGGAGGACCAAAACCATGATGGAAATATTCAGGATTTTGGATGAATTGGAACTGTTGTTGAAAGGCAGTCGTAAAGTACCCCTTACCGGCGGTAAATCAATGGTCGAGACCAGCCGTTTTCTGGAAAGGGTTGATCGTATCAGAGCGATTCTTCCGGAAGAACTGGAAACCGCCAAATTGATTATGGCTGAAAAGGAAAGAATCGTCAGCGAAGCCTGTGCTGAAGCAGACAAGTATCTGGAACATTCGAAAAGCCATATAGCCCAGCTCGTAGACGACAGTGAAATCACCAGAAGCGCCCGGGAAGCTGCCGAAGAAATTATTGCCCGCAGTGAAGAAATTGCGACGCAGATACGCAGGGATGCCGATGAATATGCAGATGGTGTTTTGTCACATATGGAAATCGTTTTACGCAAAGGTTTGGATACCGTAATTCAAGGCCGGGATGATATCAGAGAGGGTCTGAGCAACAATGATTATTAATGCTTTCTGCACCAGGCGGCGGAAAGCATAATGGTTATGATAATAAAAGCTGCCAGCATTGATTTAAGCGCCCAGGTCCAGGCATCAAATGCATATAAAATCTTATAGTAAGGAATTGTTTGTACGCTTATACTGGCAATTCCGGTCAGCAGGGTGAGACGAAAAGTTAGAAAAGTTATGCTGCAAGCGATGATTACCTGCACCAGGCGGGAAAGCAAATAAAAAGATAAACGTACCGGCGTGCCGGCCATAATGCTCATTACCTGGGTAATGACGGAAATGCCGCTAAAAGCAAGTATGGCACTGAGTACCATGAAAACGGCCAGGCTGCTGCTTGAAGCATTGGCAACGGCAGTTTTAGCCCCCAGGGTCATTTCGAAAATGCCCATGCATAAACCGTATACCTGAGCATAATCGAGTTCAAACAACTTTAGCAACTGGAAAAGGAATCCCGCCATAACATCAATGACTCCCCATTGGCTCAGCATGCGGGTAAGTACTGAAAATACAACAATAAAACCTCCTACCGCCATGACATTGCCCAGACTATTGCGAATGGCATCACCGAGAAGATTTGCGATCCCCGATCTTTCGTCGTTACGGGGAAGCATTGCCTGGCAGGCAGTTTTCAAGCCGGTAGAATCTGTTTGCCTTCGCCGAACCGGGCTGACCGCTCTGAATCTTAAAAAAACACCCAGCAGCAAATTGGAAAGATATTGGGAAAATGCCAGCAGATAGCCTGCCACCGGGTTGCCTAACATACCGATACCCACAGCTCCAAGGATAAAAAGCGGACTGGCGTTGTTGGTGAAAACCAGCAATCTTTCTGCTTCTTCAGCGCTGAGCTGCTTCTGATCATATAGTTTTCTAGTCAAAACCGCACCAACCGGGAATCCTGAAGTAAAACCCATAACCACTACCAAAGAACTGCAACCCGGCAATCGGAAAATAGGACGCATGACCGGTTCCATCAGAATGCCCATAAAATGAACAAAGCGAATTTTTACTAATAATTCGGCTACAATAAAAAAAGGCAGCAGCGCAGGAAGTACGATTGAATACCATAATAAAAGCCCCTGGGAAGCAGCTTGCACGGTCTCACGGGGATTAATTATCATAAAAAAAGCACTTAAAAGTATTATAATTGTATAAAAAGGTATTGCGAGATGATTCACCAATCCATACTCCAATCAAGTTTTACCCTATATATATGAAGGGAAGATAGTCTCTTAGAATAAGGAGGCAGATTACGTATGGAAAAAAGGCAACCCGTGGTTGGGCTGGTGCTGGGGGCAGGCAGCGCCCGCGGCCTGGCCCATATTGGGGTGTTGCAGGTTTTAAAAGAAGAAGAGATCGATATCGATTTTATTGTCGGCAGCAGCATGGGTGCCATGGTAGGAGCTATTTATGCCAGCGGCGCCGACCTCTATATGCTGGAAAAGATGCTGGACTGTATGAATACCAACCTGATGCTGGATGTTCAGGTGCCGCGTTTTGGCTTTGTAGCCGGTAAGAGAATAGATAGTTTTATAACCTTGCTGACCAAAAATAAAAGTTTTGACCAATTGGATCCTCCCCTTATTGCCGTAGCTACTGATTTAATATCCGGAGAGCGGGTGATATTTGAACAGGGGCCGGTTGTTGAAGCGGTGCGGGCCAGTATCTCTATTCCCGGAGTTTTTACTCCGGTTCGGAAAGATGATATGGTTCTGGTTGATGGTGCGGTGATTGATCGATTGCCGGTCGAAGTTGCACGCGACCGGGGAGCAGATATAATTATTGCAGTTGATGTAACTTTTGGTCCGGATAAAAAAGTTACCATCAAAAACACAATCGATGTCATCATGACTTCGCTGGATATAATGCAGAAGTATCATTTCGATTTGTGCGGTTCGCAGGCAGATATTCTGATTCAACCGGCAGTGGGAAATTTTGCCTCCCGGGATTTTGAAAATGCCAAAGAAATCATAAACTTGGGCAGGACAGCTACACTTGACAAAGTTCAAGAAATAAAACAAAAGATAAGCGATTTTATAGCCTGACCGGAGTCATGGTGAAATCCAGGCCGCCCCTGCGAGTTGCGGGGTCAGGATGCAACAGGGAATAAATATCGGTAGCGCGTCGGTCAAGTTCCAGCATTGTCTGCAACAAGGGCTTGTTATGATTACAATAGGCCTTTTTTATTTCACTGCCGCGTGAAAATATTGGTAAAATAGACCGTGATTTAATTTCTTGCAGGATTTTCTGTCCCGATGGCGAAAATCCTAAAACGTGCAGATATTGTGGACCACATTCATCAAAGCGGGTGATTTGCTCTTGGTGCAGATCCCACAGGCAATACAAAAGAATCCGATTAATACGGCTCAGCGAAAAGCGTTTGGTCTTTATTTTATGTTTTAGTTCTTCGAGATTGCCGGACTCCCCGGCAGCTTTAACGATACGGTTTTCCAAACCTTCGCCGATTTCATAAATATCTGCCAAATCTGATGCGGATGACAGGCGCAATTTAAGCAGGATACTCTGTTCCAGGGTTTCAGCTTTTATTGGTGCATGGCCCCGGGAGATCTCCTCGGCCAGTATTCGCAGTGTATAAGGGGGGACAGAAGGGGCAATTGCGGCCAGGTTCTGCTCTTTTGCCAGAGAGGTTCGGATAGCACTGGCACTGGCCAGGGCAGACATTTCATCGCTGTGATAGCCGGTTCCCAGACGCGGGAAAGTAAGCGCTGTAATCGGTGATTTGAGTTCATCCAGTACATGCAGGTATTCAAATGCCAGGATGTTGTTGGGTTGCAGCAGCAATTCGTTTAATTTGGGATTATTAATAATTGCCTGCAGGGTCAGAGAACGTGCCCGGGCGAAACTATATCCCCGGGAAAGGTAGTTTTTAAGTTTTTCCTGATATTCCTGGCTTTCGTTGCCGAGCACAGAAGATATGCTTTGCAGTTCATCCAGGTTGCCGCTTTCACTGCCAAATACAAGATGCGTAACTACCCCGGTTCGTTCCAGTAATTGGATTGCGCCGCGGGCAAAATAATAGGCACTGCGAACTGCATAGCAAACCGGGAGTTCGATGATCAGGTCTGCTCCCGCATGGAGTGCCATAGCAGATCTTGACCATTTATTGCACCAGGCAGCTTCGCCCCGCTGCAGGAAGTTGCCACTCATAACACAAATACAGGGAGCACCGGGAACCGCTTTTTTGGCTTCCTGCAACAGGTACAAGTGACCGTTATGAAAAGGATTAAATTCAGCGATTATGCCTATAGCAGTCATGGATAATACCCCTTTTTAATCTCGGTCTGCAGTCAACAAAGCAATAGAGTTTTTTGATAAGTGATGGGTCTGCATTTGTTTAACTTTAAGCAGAACAGTTCTGATTAGTGGTAATGGATTACCCCGGATGATACAATGATGTTTCATAAATTTACCACTAATACATTCATTTATCAAAGACTTTATGGTAAAATTTTATCAAAAGTATTCCAACAACGAACGGTATTAATAGGGAGGATGAAGGATGAGTTTATTAGCAGAGATTAAAGAGAAAGCTTCCAAAAAGGGTAAAACAGTAGTTCTGCCCGAAGGTACAGAGGAAAGAACATTACTGGCCGTCAAAGGAATTGTGGACGGCAAAATTGCCACTCCGATCCTTTTGGGCAATGAAAGCGAAGTTAAAGCTGTTGCCAGCAAAGTTGGCGCCGATATTTCCGGTGCACAAATTATTGATCCGGTCAAAGCCCCATATTTTGATGATTTTGTTCAGGCTTTCTATGAAATGCGTAAAAGCAAGGGCGTTGATTTGGATAAAGCCAAAGCAACCATGCTGGATCCGCTTTTCTTTGCATCCATGATGGTGCAGCTGGGTAAAGCTGACGGAGAAGTTGCCGGGGCCGAAAATACTACTGGTAACGTATTAAGACCGGCTCTGCAGATAATCAAAACTGCGCCTGGCATTTCCGCTGTTTCCGGTTCATTTATTATGATTGTACCGAACTGTGAATTTGGCGACAAAGGAATATTTGTTTTTGCTGACTGCGCAGTAACTCCCATGCCCACTGCTGCTCAGTTGGCAGAGTTTGCGAAAACTTCTGCTCAAACCGCGGTTAATCTCTGCGGAATGAAGGAACCCAAAATTGGGATGCTGTCTTTTTCAACCAAAGGCAGTGCCAGTCACGAAGTGGTTGACAAAGTTACGGAAGCAACCAGGATTGCCAGGGAAAGATTCCCGGAACTGGCTGTTGACGGAGAATTGCAGGCTGACGCCGCCATGGTTCCCAAGGTTGGTTCATCCAAAGCCCCGGGCAGTCTGGTGGCCGGACAGTGTAATGTATTGGTGTTTCCTGATTTACAGGCAGGTAATATCGGGTATAAACTGGTGCAGAGGCTGGCGAAAGCAGAAGCTATTGGTCCTATTCTCCAGGGTATGGCCAAACCGGTTAATGACCTGTCCAGAGGTTGCAGTGTAGAAGACGTTATCAATACAGTGGCTATGGTAGTAATGCAGGCCTAAAAATAACTTACAAAGTAAAAATTTAAATAACGAGGAGGAAAAGAATTAATGAAGGTATTAGTTGTAAATGCCGGGAGTTCATCAATCAAGTATCAGGTATTTAATATGAAAGATGAATCTGTCTTGGCCAAGGGTCTGGTCGACAGAGTAGGAATTCCAGGGACTACGTTGGAACATAAGCCTACCGGCAAAGATGAAGTAATTATTAAAAAGGATCTGCCCGATCATACTGCAGGTATGAAACTGGTTCTGGAAGTTCTGGCCAACAGCGAATACGGTGTAATTTCCGATATGGCAGAGATTGGTGCGGTCGGACACCGCGTTGTGCATGGCGGCGAATCTTTTGCTGATTCCGTAGTAATTGACGATGCAGTCAAAAAGGTTATTAAAGATTGCTTTGAGATCGCACCGCTGCATAACCCCCCGAATCTTATGGGAATTGACGCATGCCAGGAGCTAATGCCTAATGTTCCGCACGTAGCTGTTTTTGATACGGCTTTCCATCAGACCATGAAAGCGGAAAATTATTTATATGCCCTGCCTTACGATGTATACGAAAAATACAAGGTGCGCAGATATGGTTTCCACGGTACGTCACATTTTTATGTATCCCATCGTGCCGCAGAAATGTTGGGCAAACCTTACGAAGAGTGCAAGATTATAACCCTGCACCTCGGCAACGGCGGCAGCATGGCAGCCATCAAGGACGGCCAGGTTGTTGATACTTCCATGGGCTTTACCCCGCTGGAAGGATTGGTTATGGGCACCCGTTCCGGTGATATTGATCCTGCTATCGTTTGGTTCTTAATGGACAAACTGGGCATGGATACAGCCGAAGCCAACAACTACTTCAATAAAAAATCAGGTATGCTGGGGTTGTCCGGAGTCTCCAATGACTTGCGTGATGTTCTGGAAGCAGCCGGTTCCGGCAATGAAAGAGCCAAGACCGCTTTAAGGGTATACTACAATCAGGTTAAAGGCTACATCGGCAATTACATGGCCAAATTGAACGGCTGTGATTGTCTGGTCTTTACCGCCGGTGTCGGTGAAAACGGCTATGATGTACGTGAAGCCATCTGTGCAGATATGGACTATCTGGGCGTAAAGATGGATAACGAAAAGAATAAAGTCAGAGGCAAGGAAGTCGATGTGGCGACAGCTGATTCCAAGGTTAGAATATTCATCATCCCCACCAATGAAGAATTGGTTATTGCCAGAGATACCCTGAGACTTTCCAAGTAGATTAAATAATAAATGATACTGCAGTGAAAAAGCGGGATTATTCCCGCTTTTTCCAGTATAAATGGTTTAATCACCGTAAATAATCGTAGGGTTACTTAAAGAGTTACATTGTTGAAAAAGGAGTGCATGATGATCAATTCACAGTCACTTTACAAAGAAAGACTTCTGCATGTTTATCATAAAGGCAATATAAAGGAAAAAAACGATCCGATTGTGTACGAAACCCAGTTGCATCTGCTGGTCAATGATGAATCGTTGGCCGATCTGGTTTGTTCGCCGCAAGCCTTTACGGAATTGGCGGTTGGTTATTTATTGAGTGAAAATGTGCTGCAAGTTTATGAGGATCTGCAGGGAATACACTTTGATGAACAGCAGCAAAAGGCTTGCATATATACTGCTAAATCACCAAAAAGCAGAAATCAGTATTTTCATCAGGTCAACAGCTGTGCAGGAAGAGGTCAACAGGGTCTGCAAACAAATGTTGCCGGTATTGCCCCGGTTCATGCCCCCAATGTTTTTTTTCGTCCGGAGCAGATATTTGCCATGGTTGAAGAAATGGAGAAAAGAGGAACAACTTTTCGCTTAACCGGCGGAACCCATAGCGCCGCCCTGGGTGATCAGGGGAAGCTGCTGGTCAGTTATGAGGACATTGGCCGGCATAATGCTGTTGATAAGGTGTTTGGCCATGCATTCCTGCAACAGATTCCGCTGGAAGATAAATGCCTCGTTCTGAGCGGCAGGATTGCCTCGGAAATTCTATTAAAGGCTGCACGCCGTAATGTGCCCCTGGTAATATCCAGATCCGCCGCTACCGGTTTGGCCATCGATCTGGCGGAAGAACTGGGCATCACCTTGGTGGGCTTTACGCGCGGCGATAAGTTTAACATCTATTGTCATAAAGAAAGGATAAAAATTTAAATTTTTAATTCCCTAATAACAGCTCGTATTCCGGGTCACGAAAGAGCTGATGGGCAAGCAACAATAATTTGTGGGCACCGGGACTGCGCAAATAATCCGGGTTGAGGTCATTTATGCGTACTCTGTCCAGACCGTCAGCATCCTTAAATAGATTATAAAGCCTCAGCGTACGGTCAATATCGGTCAAACCATATTTGTTCAATTGCTTTAGAGCTGCCCGGTCAGCTACGGCATGCAGTTCAATGATAAAACGAAGGCTCTCTCGTTGTGCATCAGGTATGCCCTTTAATAGCCCTTTGGCAACCAGTTTGCGATAACTGGCAACACCGTGCGAAGTATCATATCCGTCCGTTATCCGGCCGATATCATGGTAAATCGCCGCCTGACAGATAAGATCACGATCCTGATCGGAAAGCTGCTCCAGATGAGTTAGCAAAAGCCCCAGCAGCAAAACCCGCTTGGTGTGGCTGAGGGCATGAATTCCCTGGGGATTGTGAAACCAATCAGTTTTAATCTGCTGGGCATAATAAAAATACCGCCCCGTCAGCCCCTGTTTTAGCATCAGCGGCCGTAATTCAGAGATTTTGATCATATCCATGTGGTTTGTTTTTATTACCTGCAAAGGATCAAGGGTTACCTTTTTTTCAAAAATTTTAGCATTATAGCTCTTTATATCTCTGACATTAACCAGGGCCTGGAAAAATTCAGCGCTCATGCCGGCAGATATCATTTTCTGAATGGCAATGTTTATATCCGTATACCATATATCGCAGTTTTCCAGTTCTGCAATCTTATTTGCCCAGGCAAATATTTTAACATAGCCCCATTCATCCGCCAGCGGCATGGTTTCATTCGCACCCTTGTACCTAGAAACCTGTCTGATAAATTCGGGACTGAATACATTCCTGCCGTAGCGGTTATTATTGAATATGTGTATAAAAAGGGGATATTTTTCCTGATCGGGAATAAAGCTAAATACCTCCATGAATAAATCAGGCGCCAGCCGGGGATCAACGATTTTAAAAAATCTGGCAAAATCCCGATTAGCTACGGCTTGGTTCAGTTGATTTTCGATCGTTATGATACGTTGTTTAAGGTTGGATAAATCATTAAATTCCAAAAAAACCGTCCCCCGGTAATAGCAGAACGGTTTTTCCTGGTTGTTAATATTTATATAAAAATCATCGGCATCCAGTTCATTGGTAACAATAAAATTGTGCAGCTGTGGCAGCGACAGCTGTACATTATTAACGGGGATTGATTCAGCCGCGCTTATTGTAACGAACCCATTTCTGGTGATAAAATTATCAGAATTCATTTTTCCCATTTCCTAATACTCCATAAATAGTATTTGCTCTGTATGTTTTGATTCGTTTTTATTCTATGTTTATCCTTCCTGAAATGATAAATGCAATTAGGATTCCACTGCAAAAACCCAGTTACTTATATTCGTAGAGGAGACTTTAGTCTCCGACTATCCCTGAAACGCCTATACGTAGGGGAGACTAAAGTCTCCCCTACGGTATATAGTGTATAAATACACTTTTTACAGTGGAATCAATTAATTATAATAAATATGAACGGTATAAATATTTCAGAGGTGGGCGGTCAAAGTAAAATGCAACCTTTGACAGAGTAAAATAAACTGGGTTGCATTTACTTTGTCTATTGACGTTAATATTTCAGATGATACGGTTAAACCAGTCGTTTATTGACAACCATAAGAAGAGCAGTCTATAATTAATCTGGTGTTTTTATGAGGTGTACTTATGCGTATTAACCTTGCCCGGTTAAAACTAAGGCCACAGCAAAGTGAAAAATTTTACCTGGAAGAGCAGGGTAACAACGTTTATTTACAGGGAACGGGTTGTACATTCCTTGATAAAATCGCGGTTGAACTGCAGGTGGAAAATACCGGCCGTATGTTTTTAGCCCGGGGAAATATTAAAACCGTGCTTGGTCTGCCATGTTCACGCTGTCTGAGGGATACCAGTACAGCGATTGATACTGATATCGAATTGACAATGGCACGTGCCGGTTTGGCCGGAAAGCCTGATGCAGATGACGAAACCATCATTTTTCATGGCGATATGGTGGATTTAAGTATTCCTGTTCATGAGGCTGTCTTTATGGCTATTCCTATTATTCCCCTGTGTCGGCCGGAATGCAAAGGGCTTTGCCCGGTTTGCGGGAAAGATCTAAATCAGGGGACATGTTCCTGCTCGCAAAAGGAAATAGACCCCCGCTGGGAAAAACTGAAGAATTTATAGTTGGGAAGGAGGTAATATGAATGGGCGTTCCTAAAAGGAGACAGTCACATTCCCGTAAGAATAAACGTCGTTCAGAATGGAAAAAGATAGCAGCACCAGGGTTGGTTGAGTGCCCGCAATGCCATGAATTAAAAATGCCTCATCATGCGTGTCTGAATTGTGGTTACTATAAAGGCAAAAACGTTATGTAGAGCAATCCCAGTAAAAGAACCAAAAAGTAAGCGATAGTCTGTCAGGCTGTATCTTACTTTTTGTTTTTTATATAATAAATATAAACCCGCGACATTGGAGGGAGGTTAGGTAGTTTGAGGATTGCCATTGATGTAATGGGAGGCGATCATGCTCCGGTTGAGATTATTGCCGCAGCAGTGGAATGGGCTAAAAAATCAGATGATGAGCTTCTTTTGGTAGGAAAGGAAGACTTGGTTGCAAAAATATTACAGAATTATACATATCCGCCAGACCGGGTTCATATTATATCTGCAACCCAGGTAATTGAAATGGATGATTCTCCTGCTACAGCAATGCGCAGGAAGAAAGATGCTTCCATTGTTGTAGCTACCCGTCTGGTCAAAGAAGGACGAGCTGATGCGGTATTATCCTGTGGCAATACCGGCGCCCAGATGGCAGCGGCTCTTTTTGTCCTGGGCAGATTTGAAAATATTGACCGACCAGCAATCGTTGCAGCTATTCCAAACCGCGCAGGCAGTCACACATTATTGGTCGATGTTGGTGCCAATGTGGACTGCAAACCGCAGCAGCTATTGCAATTTGCCCTGCTGGGCAAGGCCTACGCCAGTATTGATCTGGATATTAATGAACCGCGTATAGCGCTGCTGAACAATGGCACCGAAGAGAGCAAAGGCAACGTTTTGGCAGTGGAAAGCTACGGCCTTTTAAAAGCACAGGCCGGGTTGAATTTCATCGGCAACATCGAAGGCCGGGATATTTTTAGTGCCCAAGCTGATGTGATTGTCTGTGATGGCTTTACGGGTAATATTTTGTTAAAGGCCATTGAAGGTCTGGCCCAGGCAGCGGTGCATTCATGTTCGCTGGAATTGGAAAGGATTCCGTCTTTCCTGAGCAAATTTGATTATAGCCGGGTGGGCGGCGCCCCGCTGTTGGGTGTGGAAGGAGTTAGTATCGTCTGCCATGGAAGTTCCAAACGAGAGGCGGTTTATAACGGGATAAAAACGGCTCGCGATTGTGTTGTAAAAGATATGGTGAAAAAGCAGAAATTGGCATTGTCCCAATCCCGGTAATAAAATATTATGAATAATTATTTAAGGAGGCTGATTTTTGTGGAGGAATTTTTTGAGATAGCCAGAAAAATTTTAGCTGAGCAATTAAACATAGACCCCGCTGATATAACCATGGAAACAACTTTTGAAGAAATTGAGGCTGATTCCATCGATATAGTGGAAATGATAATGGCCCTTGAAGATATGTATGACGTTGAATTTCCTGAAGACGATCTGGAGGACTACCCTGTCGTTGGTGATCTTATCAAAGCATTATTTGAATATCTGGAAAAGGCGAAGAAATGAGACTAAAGGATTCAGCCCATCGATTTCTGGCAGATAATCAAATACCATACCAAGATGAGAAATTATTTTCAATGGCCTTGATTCATCCCTCCTATGCCCAGGAAAACAAAGCCGGACACAATAATCAGCGCCTGGAGTTTCTGGGTGATGCCGTCTTGAATTTTGTGACTGCGGAGTATCTGTATAATCATTATCCGGATAAAGCCGAAGGAGATCTGACTAAGATCCGCGCCCGGGTGGTATGCGAAAATGCCCTGGTTGAGATTGCCGGTTATATTAATCTGGGCACATATATTCTGCTGGGCCGCGGAGAAGAAAAATCAGGCGGACGGCAGAGAAAATCGATCCTGGCTGATACCATGGAAGCGGTTATAGGCGCTATCTATCTTGATCAGGGAATTCAGCCGGCGCGGGATTTTATTCTTAAACACCTGGAGGAAACGATTCAGCAAACAGCCGAAGGTGAGTTCAGGGATTTCAAATCGCGCTTGCAGGAAATCGTTCAGGCTCGCTGCAGCAATAATGTATATTATGAAACCATTGAGGAAAGCGGCCCTCTGCATGCGAAAGTTTTTAAAGTCGGTGTCTATTATGAAAAACATTTGCTGGCCAGCGGTTCAGGTAGAAGTAAAAAAGAAGCCGAACAGTGTGCTGCGGAAAAAGTACTGCAGGACTTAACCTTATTGAACCGATTATTATAAGCACTTGCTATGCTTGAGAGGTTGGAATATTCTATGCGCCACTATAATATCCCGATTTTCATTCCTCACTTGGGCTGTCCTTATAATTGTATATACTGTGACCAGAAAAAAATATCAGCCCAAACGGAAGCTGCTGACAATCATCAAATCTTACGTATTATTGATCAGCATCTGACCACCATTATCCGCCCTGCCGAAATAGAAGCAGCCTTTTTCGGAGGCAGCTTCACCGCCATCCGACCTGACCTGCAGGAAAACTATTTGCGTCTGCTGCAGCCCTATATAGAGCAGAATCTGATTCAGGGAATCAGGATTTCAACCCGTCCCGACTGCATCGATAACAAGACCTTGGAATTACTGCATAGATATGGAGTCCAAACAATTGAATTGGGCGTTCAGTCTCTCAATAATGAGGTTTTACGCCAGTCAGGAAGGATCTATCAGGCGGAAGATGTGGAAAAAAGTTCGGCTCTGATCAAGCAAGGCGGATTTAAATTGGGCATTCAGCTCATGGTGGGCTTGCCGGGAGACAATTATGACCGTGACCTGGAGACGGTGCGCAAAACGATTGCCATTGCTCCGCAGATGGTCAGGATCTATCCCACTTTGGTTTTAGCCGGCACCAAACTGGAACAAATGTGGCAGGAAGGCAAATACCAAGCCCTTACGTTGGAAGAAGCTGTTCCTGTCTGTCGGGATATGCTGCTTCAGTTGGCCAAGGCGGGAATTCCTGTTATTCGTTTGGGCCTGTATCCAGGTGAAGAGCTGCGCCAGGAAGGAACGGTCAAGGCCGGGCCATTCCATCCGTCTTTTGGGGAACTGGTAGAGCAGGCAGTTTTCCGGGAACAGGCAATGCTGGCCATCAAACTTTTTCAGCAGCGTTATGGCGGGCGTGAGCGTTGTACACTTAATGTGAATGAACGTGATCTCTCCAAACTGCTGGGCAAAAAACGCAGCAATCTTATTTCCATTCAGCGGTCTTCGGGTTTGCAGGAATTAAACGTGCAAACCTGTCAGCATGAAAAAAGAGATTGGATCGGTATAATTATCGAGCCTGCCGGGGCGGATAAATTTATTCTTACCCGTACGGAGTTTTTGAATTCCATAAACTAAACCTCCTGCCAGCGGCAGGATTTATATATGCAGGAAACGAAATTAAACAGTGATTGATATGCAGGAGGCCCGATTTTGTATTTAAAAAGGCTGGAGATCAAAGGGTTTAAATCATTTGCAGAGAGTACTGAATTAATTTTGGAACCTGGCATCAATGTGATCGTCGGGCCCAACGGCTGCGGCAAAAGCAACATTGCCGATGCCATCCGCTGGGTGCTGGGAGAAGCCAATGTGCGCCATCTGCGCGGACAGAAGAACGAAGATATTATTTTTAACGGCACTGACAAGCAAAAGGCGCAGAGCATGGCTATGGTTGATATGACAATAGACAACGCTTGCGGCGAACTGCCGGTTGATTACCGGGAAGTCACGATTGGACGCAGACTTTTTCGCAACGGAGAAAGTGAATATCTGCTCAATAAATCCAAAGTACGGATGAAAGATATCGTCGGCCTTTTTACCGGCACTGGTCTCGGTAAACGGGGTTATTCTCTGATCGGTCAGGGGGAACTGGAGCAGGTCTTAAACGGCCAGCCTTTTGACCGGCGCTTGATTCTGGAGGAAGCGTCCGGAACCATAAAGTACCGGCAGCAAAGAGATGAGGTGAAACAAAGACTATCCAACAGCCTGCTGGATTTGCAGCGGGTGACTGACATCATGGGGGAGATGGAAATCCATGCGGCTGAACTGGCCAAAAAAGCAGCCCGGGCTGAAAAACATATTGCGCTGAAGGAACAGTTCGAAACGCTCGACCGGGAATTGATCGCTGCTGAGATAAAAGACAGCCATAAAAGCCTGGCGGCGAAAACACAGGATTTAAATCAGAAGAAAACGTCCGGGCAGATGATCCGGCAAAACCTCGAGGATCTTAATGCCCGCCTGACAGCTGCCGAACAGGAAGCAGCAGCTTGCCGCTTGAAGTTGGGTGAAATAAAAGATAAAAAATATCAGCTTGAGGCTGAATTGGGCCACAGTGAAGCCGATATCAAGCTGATCGGGGAAAGAATAAAAAACTTGCAGGAACGCTTTGATAATGCACTTCTTGATGCCAACAAGTATTCCCGAATGTTGGAAGCTATCAACGCAGATCTGAAAAAACATCAGGAAAACATGCAGTCCGAGGAACAACAATGGCAGCAGCGCCATTTGGCTTTTGAACAATTAAGTGCTGAAATAAACACCCTGGAAGCAAAAATCAACGCGGAAGAAGAATTGTTTGCCCAAAAGCGTCTGCTCATATTTGAGGAGGCCAAACTGGAAAGTCAATTAAAAAACAATCTCATCAGCGGCGAGGAAAGGCTCAAACAAAGCCGGGAAAAAAGGGAGCGGCTGCAGCTGCGTTGGGAGGAGAGCCAGGCCAAAATAAAACAGGCGCAACAAAAATTACAGGCGCTGCAGCAACAAAAACAGACCAGCAGCGATCATTTACAGGGACTCAAGCAGCAGCTTATAAAAATACAGCAAGAATACCAAACGACTTCAGCCCATTTGGAAAAGTTGGAGGCCCAGGAGCAAACCCAAAAAAGAACGATCAGCGATCTGGAAAATAAATTGTTAGGGCTAAAGGATCTGGAAAGGAAATTTTATGGCTATTCCGAAGGGGTGAAAGCCATACTTGAAGCCAAAGCCCGAGGTGAGAAAAAATTACCGGGAATAAAAGATCTGATGTCCAGGATCATTGACGTACCGGCCGGAATGGAAACGGCGATCGAAGCAGCCGCCGGCAAAGGACTGGAAAATATCGTGACGGCCAGCATGGAAGATGCCCGTGAGGTCATTTATATGCTGAAAAGAAAAGGCCTGGGAAGAGTCACTTTTTTACCCCTGGACGGGCTGCGTGTGCAAAAGCTGAACCCCCGTCTGGTTCAGGAATTGGAACGGGAAGAAGGCGTATTGGGACTGGCTTCCAGGTTAGTAGGCTATGATCCCCAGTACGAGAAAGCCGTTGAGTATTTGCTGGGCAGAGTTTTATTGGTCAGTGATCTGGACAGAGGCATGCAGGTTTACCGGCACCTTACGGTTCCTCTGCGCATCGTCAGTCTGGACGGGGAAATGATTAATGTCAGCGGAGCCATGACTGGTGGCAGTTCCACCGGCCGCAGCAGCACCAGTCCTCTGAAACGCAAGGCTGAAGCCAGAAAGATGGAACAGCAGCTGACTGAGCATTCCGCCCGGCTGGAGCAGATTCAGCAGGACAAACAAAAGGTAAACACAGCTCTGAAATCATTGGACGAAAAATTAAAAGATGGCCGTAACCAAATAGCCGAAGCTGAATTCCAGATCGATTTGATCCAAAAGGAACTGGATAGCACTTCAGCCGGTCTCACCAACGAATCGGAAGCAAACCTGCTTTATGAGCAGGATATTGAAATACAGCAGACCTATATCAGCGCCTATACCAAGGAGATCGCACAAACCCAACAACAGTTGGTACAGCATGAAGAAAAGAGCAGCACGTCTGCGCAAGAACTGGAGCAGATGAAAGCTGATCTGGAAGAAAAACGCCGCCAATGCGATATTCTTCTGGAAAGAGCCCGTTCCCAGCAGGAACAGCTGGATATGAAAACACAGGAATTGGAAAATTTAAAGAAGAATATGGCGCAGTTTATAGAAGTAAAAAACTCCTATGAGCAATCCGTAAACGAATCTGAGAAATTACAGATCCGTTTGCAGCAGGACATAAAACGTCAGCAAGAACTCATCCAAAAATCCAATCAAATGAGTCTTGAACAGAAAAGTCAAATCGAAGCGATGCAACTGGTCTATGCAGGCGAGCAGGAAAATGAACGCCGGTATGCACAAGAGATTGAAGCGTTGCATGAACAACGCGGACCCTGGCAGGAACAGCACAACCGCCTCAGCGAGGAGATGCGGCTGGCCGAAATGCGCATCCTGCGCCTGGAAATGGAATACGAAACAGCCCAGGAAAAATGGCAGGAAAAATACGCCGGTCTGCAACCATCTGATTATGAGCGGCCTATGAGTTCAGCCGAGCAAAGGCGCTCCAGACAGCAGGCGGATTTGTTGAAACAGGAAATCGAGCTGTTGGGCCCGGTTGATTTAGAATCTATCAACGAATATCGGGAACTAAATACCCGCCTGGAGTTTCTGCAGCTGCAAAGTTCTGATATACTTGAAGCGCGGGAAGCGCTTGAAAAACTGCTTTTGGAAACTGAAAAAATCATGGCCAAAAATTTCAGCCAGTTTCTGTTGCTGGCCAATGAAAGTTTTAAACGCACCTGCCAGGAAATATTCGGGGGCGGGGAAGCCAGCCTGGTGTTGGAAAAAGATGGTGATTACCTGTCGGCCGGGGTGGATATCGAGATTAAATTGCCGGGCAAACGCAGTCAATCCTTAAACCTTTTATCAGGGGGAGAAAGGGCTTTGACCTGTATCGCTTTTATATTTTCCTTGCTGCGTTTACGGCCGGCTCCCTTTTGTTTACTGGACGAAATCGACGCTGCGCTGGATGAAACCAATCTCAGCCGTTTTACTGAATTTCTGAAAGGTATGGCCAATGAAATTCAGTTTATCGTCATTACCCACCGGCAGTCAACCATCGAAGCCGGCAGCAGCTTGTTTGGGGTAACCATGCCTGAGGAAGGGGTTTCCGCGATACTTTCCCTGAATCTTGAGGAAAGTATTAACCTGGCGGTTTAATACCAACATCAAAGGTGGAATTATTTATGGCACTGTTTGACAAGTTTAAAAAAAAGCGTGAAAACCATCAGACCGAAGATATGAATCAGAAAAATTTGACTAGCCCAGAAGCGGAAGCGGCTGAGGAGGAAAAAATTTCGGCTGTAGTTGACCCCCTGCCGCCGGAGATCATGGAAATTGAGGAAGAAGCTATTGCCAATCCGGCCGATCATGATATGAGTGATACGGAAACGGAAGAAAATCAGCTCCAAACTGAAAATGAAGCCGAGGACGGCAAGACAGAAAAAAGCAAGAAGGGTATATTTGAACGGTTCAAGCTGGGCTTGAGCAAGACCCGTCAAAACATCGGCGGCAAAATTGATACCCTCATCAAGAGTAACCGCAAACTGGATGAAGAATTTTTTGAAGAACTGGAAGAGATTTTGATTCAAGCTGATGTAGGCATGGAGACTTCATTGGCCTTGGTTGATAAAATACGTACTACGGTTAAAAAACAAAAGCTTAATGATCCGCTGCAGGTGACCGAACTTCTCCAGGATGCTATTGCAGAAGTGATGGGGACCGAGCAGGTGCCTTTAAACATAGCTGCGGAAAAACCAAGCATCATACTGGTAGTGGGTGTAAACGGTGCCGGCAAAACAACCACGATAGCCAAATTGGCCTATAAATATAAACAAGCAAAGAAAAAGGTGATCCTGGCAGCCGGAGATACTTTCCGCGCGGCAGCCATAGATCAGCTGCAGATTTGGGCCGACCGCACCGGGGTGGAACTGATTAAACATCAGGAAGGATCCGATCCCGGCGCCGTAGTATATGATGCCATAAGCGCGGCCCGGGCACGCAAAGCCGACCTGCTTATTATTGATACCGCCGGGCGGCTGCAGAATAAAACCAATCTGATGAAGGAAATCAGCAAGATCCGCAAGGTTATTGAAAAAGAAATACCCTCTGCTCCGCATGAGGTACTGCTGGTTCTGGATGCTACCACCGGCCAGAACGCTATCAGTCAGGCGCGAATTTTCAGCGAAGCAACCGGAGTTTCAGGTATCGTTCTGACCAAACTTGACGGTACGGCCAAGGGCGGAATCGTTATCGCCGTTGCCCGGGAACTGGGTATTCCGGTTAAATTGGTGGGAATCGGTGAGGGCATGGAAGATTTGCGGGAGTTTTCCCCGGAAGTCTTTGCTCAGGCACTGTTTGCCAATGATTAGATTAATTCACAAGCATAATTATAAGGAGGCTGATAGGTATGCCGCAGGTTGCAGTGATTGGTGGAACTGGAGTATATGACCCTGCCATACTGGATCATATTTGCGAAATAAATGAAAAAACCCGCTATGGTGAAGTAAAGGTGCTGGTGGGCACTTACAAGGGCCAGGAAATAGCATTTATCCCCCGCCATGGAGAGAATCATAGTGTTGCCCCGCATTTGATCAATTACCGGGCTAATATTATGGCCTTGAAACAGCTGGGCGTAAGCGCCATTATCGCAACGGCTGCAGTGGGTTCATTGCAGCAAGAATTTCAACCCGGTGAATATGTACTGGCCGATCAGTTTTTGGATTTTACCAAAGTCCGGCAGCATACATTCTATGAAGGCGGGACTGACGGAGTAGTGCATTGTGATATGACGGTGCCTTATTGTCCTGAGATTCGGGCGGCAATCGAAAAATCAGGGCAGGAACAGGGTTTGACGATTCACAACGGCGGCTGTTATGTATGTACGGAAGGGCCGCGTTTTGAAACCGCAGCAGAAATCAAGATGTTTAAACAGGTAGGGGGACAGGTCATAGGCATGACCAGCGTGCCGGAAGTATGTCTGGCCCGTGAGCTGGGTATCTGCTACGGCAATATATCCATCGTGACCAATTATGCGGCCGGCATATCCGATACCATTCTTACCCATGCCGAAGTAGTGGAAATGATGGGAAAAAGCATCGGCAACGTCCGCTCCTTGATTATGGAAAGCGTCAAATATATACAGGAACGCAGGGACTGTGACTGCCGCAAAATTTTGACGGAAACGAGCCTCAACAAATGATCACGACGATTTATTGGGACCAGGATGCCGTCGTTATACTGGATCAAAACGAGTTGCCGGCACAAATTAAATATATCCGCTGTGAAGATTACCATGCCCTCGTACGTGCCATTAAAACCTTGCAGGTACGGGGAGCGCCTTTGATAGGCGTAGCCGCTGCTTATGGTCTGGCGCTGGCAGTTTGGACATCAAGGGAAGAGAGCGCTGCTCTGGAAGATTATTATCTGCGGGTAGAACAGGATTTTGCCGCTTCCCGACCCACAGCGGTCAATTTATTTTGGGCAATCCGGCGTATGCGCAGTGTTTTTGACCAGTGTAAGGGACAAAACCGGGCGGCCATTGCCCGGTCACTGTTAAATGAAGCTGATAAAATACTGGCCGAGGATTTGGCCATCAACCAACGCATAGGCGATATTGGCGCCCGTTTGTTTAAAGAAAAGGTGCGCGTTATGACCATCTGTAATGCAGGCGCCCTGGCCACCGGCGGCTATGGCACTGCTTTGGGTGTTATTCGCTCCATTCATAAAAACGGGAATTTGCAGCAGGTGTGGGCCTGCGAGACGCGGCCGGTTTTGCAGGGGGCGCGGCTGACTGTATGGGAGCTGAGCCAGGATCAAATCCCGGTTACCTTGATTACCGACAACATGGCTGCCTATGTTATGAGCCGGGGTGAAGTTGATGCAGTCATCGTCGGTGCTGACCGGATCGCCGTCAATGGTGATACGGCCAATAAAATCGGCACTTACGGCCTGGCCGTACTGGCCGCTTATCATAAAATACCTTTTTATGTGGCCGCTCCCATGTCCACGGTTGACTTCAATATGGATGCCGGACAAAAAATACCCATTGAAGAACGCAATCACGATGAGGTCCGCCAGATAAGAGGAATGTATGTTACCCTGCCTGAGGTCAAGGTTTATAATCCGGCATTTGATATAACTCCGGGGGAATTGCTAACCGCGGTCGTTACCGAAACAGGCATCATCCGACCGCCTTTCTTCCGGACGGATATATGAGAAATATTTCAATTTGGAGAGGAAAAGCATGCAGTATTTAAAAGAAAGAAAAATGGTTCTGGAAGTCGCCCAGAAGATTAATAAAGAAAAAATGGTACCCGGTACCTGGGGCAATGTCAGCTTGAAAATTAAAGACCAGCCGCTGCTGTTGATTACACCCAGCGGGATGAAATACGAAACCATGACCATTGATGATATCGTGCTGCTTGATTTAGCTGGAGAAGTAGTTGAAGGAGAACGGATACCTTCGATAGAAAAGCATTTGCATGCCCATATATACGAACAGAGAAGCGATGTAGGGGCGATTGTTCATGTTCATACCATCCATGCCAGTGCTTTTGCCGTGGCCGGAAAGAGTATTCCGGTTGTCCTGGAGGAAACCGCCCAGGTAATAGGACATACCGTTCCGGTTGCTTCCTATGCTCCCTGTGGTACTGACCAACTTGCCCGGCAGACTGTACAGACTCTGGGAGAGGGGAACGCGGTACTGCTGGCCAACCATGGATTGGTAGGCGTAGGTGCAGACCTGAACCAGGCTCTATGCGTATGTCAGGTGGCGGAGAAAACCGCCCAGGTTTGTCTGCTGGCTGCGAGTCTGGGACAGATCAATGAGCTGTGTCCGGAAGATATAAGCCTTTTAAGAAAACAGTTTGCCGATTACGGCCAAAATAAAAAGAAATGACCGGTTTGAAAACGGGATCGATTAAATCAGACCAGCAAACAGGGAAGGATTGATAGGGTGAGCATATTAATAGAAAACGGCAGTATGGTCACGATGGATGAGTACAATCGCGTAATGGAAAAGGCCTATTTAATCATTGAAGATGACAAAATAACCGCCATTGGCTTGGGACAACCTCCGGCCGGCAACTATGAAAAGCGCATTGATGCCACCAATCATTTGGTACTGCCCGGTTTTATCAATACTCATACCCATGCCGCCATGACGCTGCTGCGCGGTTACGCTGATGACCTGCCTTTGATGGAATGGCTGGAAACTAAAATATGGCCGCTGGAAGACAAGCTCTGTGCTGAAGACGCCTACTGGGGATCGATGCTGGCCATTGTGGAAATGATTAAATCGGGAACCACCTGTTTTTCCGACATGTATTTTTTTATGGATCAGACCGCACGGGCAGTGGAGGAAACCGGCATCCGGGCAGTGCTGTCGCGCGGGATGGTTGGAGTGGGACCACAGGCTGATACAGCCCTGGAAGAAAGCCGGACACTTGTCAGTGATTGGTCAGGCAGGGGCCAGGGACGCATTTCATTTATGTTGGGGCCGCACGCACCCTACACCTGCCCGCCGGATTATCTGCACAAGGTTATGCGGCTGGCGGATGAACTCAAAGTAGGATTACATATCCACATTGCTGAAACCAAAGGCGAATGCGAAAATATCAAGCAGGCCTATGGCCGCACTCCGGTTGCTCATCTGGAAAGCCTGGGTCTTTTTCAGTACCCGACCATAGGGGCACATTGCGTTCACCTTACCGACGAAGAAATTGCCATACTGGCCCAATATAAGGTCGGAGTTGCCCATAATCCGGAAAGCAATATGAAACTGGCCAGCGGGATCGCCCCGGTGCCACAAATGCTGAAGGCAGGCATCCCGGTTGGAATCGGAACCGACGGAGCCTCCAGCAACAACAACCTGGATATGCTGCAGGAAATGCGCAGCGGTGCACTTTTACACAAAGTAAATCATTTGGATCCTACTGTACTGCCGGCCTATCAAGCCCTGGAAATGGCCACCGTCAATGGCGCCCGGGCGTTGAGGCTTGAGAATCTTGGCACCTTGGCAGCAGGACAAAAAGCAGATATCATACTGGTCAGCTTAAAAGAAGCCCATATGATTCCCCGCTATGATCTGATTGCCAATCTGGTTTATTCTGCTCAGGCATCCGATGTACAAACGGTTATTATCAATGGAGAAATTATTATGGAAGATAGAGTCATCAAAACGTTTGATGAAGCGGAAGTGCTTGAACAAGCAAAAAGAACGGCCCGGCGTCTGGTAGGACAAAATTGATGACGTTTATACACAGACAGGCAGGGGGGATGCGATATGGTTCCAGTCATTAGTTTTATCGGCCGCCATAATTCGGGCAAGACCACGGTTTTGTCAGGTGTGATTCAATATCTGAAACAAGCCGGCTATAAAGTGGCGGTCATCAAACATGCCCATCATAGTCTGGATATTTCCGTTCATAAGGATTCAGAATTATTTCTCCGGGCCGGAGCCGATTATGTCTGTGCCAGTTCCCCCGGACTGATGCTTAAATATCAGCGCCGGAAAAATGAAGCAGATATTAATTCCCTGTTAAGCGAAGTACCTGCGGGGTTTGATCTGATAATTGTAGAAGGCTATAAAAACGAAGCTCTGCTGAAAATTGAAGTTTTAAGAGAAAACATTGATCCTGAACCGATGCTTTTGCCGCAAACCATAGCCCTGGTCAGCGACTTCCCGCTGCCGGCTGAAATTAATGTTTTTCCCCATCAGGCGATAGAGGATATTGCGCAATTTTTACTGGCAGCATTAAACATTAACCGCCAATCAGATCGGAACACCCCTTAACATGAAAAATAATTAACGGAACAGCCACCTTTAAAGTAAACTGTTCCGTTAATCAGCAAGCAAATCTATAAGCGGAGTTCTGTATTTGATAGTCATCTATCTTGGCGCCCAGTTACCTGAACGCTCCAGCGACCTTACCCGGGAACGAGATGGGCCACCTCAATGTTCCCCTATTTGGTCTTGCTCCAGGTGGGGTTTACCTAGCCAAACAGTCACCTGCTTGCTGGTGAGCTCTTGCCTCACCGTTCCACCCTTACCTCGTCAAGAGGCGGTTTATTTCTGTGGCACTTTCCTTGGGGTCACCCCCACTGGACGTTATCCAGCACCCTGCCCGACGGAGCTCCGACTTTCCTCAGGTATTTGCATACCTGCGACTATCTGGTTTGCTTGCCTATCTATTATATACAACCTGATGAAAGTAATCCAGGTAAAATTACACCATTCCTTACAAATATATATTTGAAAAAAAAATAATAATAAGCAGGAAAATACTTGCTTTTGGAGAACTATATTAAAAAAGAGATAATAAACAGTACTTTGGGCTTTTTCCTTAAGTACAAAATTTCCTTGTTTTAAGTTGGGCTTGGGAATAGAATTAGTAATAGGTGATATGACACGAGGGGGGTGAAAGGGTGTTAGCCATTTTTGGGTCAGCTGCAGAAGGTGGAGGAAACATATTTCACAATCCACTGTTTGTGCTGCTGTTAGTAGTTGTTGCAACCTATATATTCTTAAAATTTTGCGCATGGGCTAAAAAGTTTCAACTGTCAGGCAAATTAAAAAAATGGATATTTATCTTGACAGGCGTAGGGTTGCTGGTTTTCAATGTTTTATATGCCAAAGGCAATGCAATGGTCAGTGCAAGTGGTGATTGGAGCGGAGCCACCGTTGCTTTGTTGGGATCTTTGATCTGGGTATTCATTTTTGCATTTGCATTAATGGCAGAGACCAAAACCGAGTAGCTAAAAGGCAACTGAGATTTAAACGGACAGTTCTTATAGAACTGTCCGTTTTTCGCTTTAACAGGTCAGGTTTATGTTTATATCGATGGATTTAAATTAGTTTGTCTTCCCGACAGTCATTTTAAGCTATACTATTATTAGTTTGGTAACAATCCAATTCCCAAATAAGACTATAGCATCATGAAAACATGCAGGTGAGGAAATGGCAGAGCAGATCAAAGTTAAAATTGTACCGGCAGAGGGTGAAACTTCCATCTATTGGACTTTGCCTGGCAAAACCGTCCAGCAGGTTCTGGAGATGGCCGGTTTGGAATCGGGTGGTTCCTGCGGAGGCAAGAAAAATTGCGGGAAATGCAAAGTCCGTGCCGAAGGAGGAGTAAGTCCGTTGGAAGAAAACGAACAGCAGCTGCTCATGCCGGAAGAGATAAGAAGCGGGGAGCGTCTGGCCTGTTATTGTACTATAACTGACGATACCACCATCTATCTGGATTTAATGGCGCCGGATTATACCGTCAAAAAGCGGGTAATCAAATATAAACCGGGTCAGTATACCCGTAGTGGAGTTGAATATAAAACATTTTTTATACCCGGTCAGCAACAGGAATTGGGTTTGCCGCTGTTTGACCGTTTGCAGGCAGCCTTGCCGGAATATAAATTTGAACTCAGCCCGGACAACCTCAACGAACTTCATAAAATAGATCGTCCCGGCCGGCCTGCCCTAGAACTACATGCGCTCGTATATGGGCGGACAGTATATCGGGTAGAACGGGAAAAAAAAGCAGCTTTGGCTTTGGCCCTTGATTTGGGTACAACCAGTCTCTTCGCGGCCCTGCTTGACCTGGAAAGCGGTGAAGTGCTGGCCACGGCATCGCAAAGCAATATGCAAAGGATTTATGGTCAGGATATGGTTTCCCGTCTGGCCTATGCCAAAGAACAGAGAGACGGTGAAATTTCTTTACATAAAATAATGATCAATAATATTAATGCCATGATTGATGATATGGTCAGCCAAATCGGTCAGACCGCTGACAGGATATATAAGCTTTGTGCGGTCGGCAATCCGGTGATGCTGCACTTTTTTTTGGGTTTGAAAACCGACGGCTTTAATGCCGCTCCATTTAGCGGCTTATTTTCAACCTCGCTGGAAATTCCCGCCGCCCCGCTGGAGCTGCGCGTTAATCCCCTGGCACGGCTGCTGATTCCGCCTCAGCTGGGAGGATTTGTCGGCGCTGATATGACGGCTTGTCTGATAACGCTGCAAAACTGTTTTAATACAACCTTTCTGCTTTGCGATGTCGGAACCAACAGTGAAATTGTAGTATGCAACCAGGGTGAAATCTGGACGAGTTCAGCAGCTGCCGGACCTGCCCTGGAAGGAGGAGCGCTGAACTGCGGCATGCGGGCCGCAGCGGGAGCCATAGAAAGATTCCGGATAAACAACGAAAAATTGGAATATCAGGTTATCGGCGGCACAGCCACAAAAGGGATCTGCGGCTCAGGTGTTGTTGACCTGCTGGCAGTTCTTTTGGCTAACGATTGTATAAACCAGGAAGGTACATTTACTGCCCGGGCAGAAGAGTATTTTCCTTTGCGAGAAGGTAATTATGGCCAGGAAATAGTTTTATTGGATCAGGCTGAAACAGCCACCAACACACCGCTGATTTTTACCCAGGAGGACGTCCGCCAAATTCAGCTGGCCAAAGGGGCAATCAGAACTGCCATCGATATTTTAATGAAAAAAGCCCGCCTTAAGCCGTCTGAACTGAAAAATATATTTATTGCCGGCGCTTTTGGAAGTTATCTTGATGCTGAAAATCTCATTAAAATAGGCCTCCTCCCGGCAGTAAAACGCGAGAAAATTAAAAATATCGGCAATGCTGCGGCAGAAGGTGCGATGATAACCTTGACTTCTAACACAGGTATGGCTGATGCTGATCAAATCAAAAAAAAGGTGCATCATGTTGAACTGGCCAACCAGCCTGATTTTCAGGAAAAATTTCTGCAAAATCTTAATTTTACCGCTGCAGATTAGTTAGAAAATCTGATTGATTTTTTTTACATGATTCAAAAACGGGAGCGTAGTTTTAAAAGCACATTGCAATTTTATTCGTTTAAAAACAATATATTGAAGCGCTTGGGCGGGAGTTAATTGTATAAAAGTCTCCCATAAAGGATTAGGACCAATAATGCAGGATACTGGATCTGCAGTATAGAATAAATAGGCAGCATAGAAGTACAGCTGACAATTTATGGTGATTAAGTCTGGTTAGCAATTATCAAGCATAGAACGTCTTTATGGAAAGCAAAAGATATTTTTAAACAGGAGGTAAAGCAAATGAAACTTTCAGGCAAGGTAGCAGTTGTAACCGGGGGAGGAACTGGTATTGGTCAGGGCGCAGCGATTGCGCTGGCAGATGAAGGAGCGAAAGTAATGGTTTTGGGGCGCCGTCCCGAACCGCTTAATGAAACCGTGCAACATATAGAAAAAGCAGGCGGTGAAGCGTTGGCTTGTCCTGCTGATTTGACCGATGCTGAACAGATCAGCAAGGCGGTGCAACTGCTGCAATCACGCTGGGGAAGAGCCGACGTACTGGTCAACAATGCCGGATCGGCCATGCGCAAACCCTTTATGAAAGTGACCATGGAAGAACTGGATGAGCTCTATCATATAGATTTGCGCAGCGTTTACGCCGTAACTCAGGCGTTCGTGCCGATGCTGAAAGAGGATGGAGGAGGCAGTATTATCAATATTTCCTCTATTCTAGGGGTTCTGGGCAGTGCTCAGTCTACCGCCTATTGTGCCATGAAAGGCGGGGTGGTAAATCTGACCCGGGCCATGGCCGCCGAACTGGGGCCGGATATAAGGGTTAATTGTCTGTGTCCGTCGCATATAGTCACGCCCATGATGCAAGGTGAAATTGATCGTCTGGAAGCGGCAGGCAAGATGGATAAACTCAATCGTCTTTTCCCGATGAAACGGGTAGGATATCCGCAGGATATGAACGGCGCGATTGTTTTCTTTGCCTCGCCTGATTCAGCCTGGATAACCGGCAATTACCTAATGATTGACGGCGGATTGTCATGTTATGTATAAAGCATTAATACCTGAAGTTATAATAACTATAGAATATGAGATTTTTGCACAAACTACTGCCTAAACTAACATGGATGATTCAGAATCTTTATCATCCCTATAGATTTTTGCATAATAAACTAATGCCCCAACCCGGTTCAGTATATTGTTGCTTAAAGAAAAGAACGGTTTATTATTTTTTTCTAAGTGCATTGAGATAATTATTTCAAAACTATACAGATTCTTAATAGAGGATTTTGCATAATTAACTCGTTTTAAATTATCATGTAACTTTGAAATGTTAATTTATTGCATTCAAAATGGTGATAATAGTATATGCATCCCGCACCTTCCGGATGGGTTTACTGCAAGTTTAGCATTAACCTGACTATCCAGGTGCGGGTTTTATTTTAAAATTCTCTTTAACACTGTAATGCCTGGCTCACTTGTTTACTCCGAAGATTAAGAAAACCTTGCTTAATCTCTTTGAAAATGCCTAAAATGTAAAAGTGATTAATTGAGCCGGGGGAGGCTATTAATATGCTGGTTGATTACCACGTTCATGCCCTGGCCCATGGCGAATACGAAGCAGATCAAGCCTGGCTCAGCGCATTTGTAGATAAAGCCTGCCAGATGGGAATAATTGAAATGGGCTTCAGCGAACACGATGAATTCATTGCCGGATTGGATCTGGATATATTTCAAAAACTAAAAATGGAACGTCAGAGTGATATTAGTCTTCGCCTGGGCATTGAAATTGATTACATACCCGGAATTGAGAGTGATCTGATACACAAGTTATCCCAGGCGGATTATGATTATTCGATTGGTTCGATACATTATATAGATGGCTGGGCCTTTGATCATCCTGATCATAAACAGGGCTTTTTTAATCAGGATATTGATGAAATATATATCCGCTACGCTCAAATACTATTGCAAATGGTTACCAGCAGGTTGTTTGATATCGTTGGACATATAGATCTGGTCAAAATTTGGGGTCATCGCCCGCAGCGAAAAAAAGCCGTGGATTATTTGCTTCCGGTTGTGCAAGCAATAAAAAGAACCGGCATGGTAGTAGAAATAAACAGTGCCGGTTTAAGAAAGCCGGTGGGAGAACTATATCCGGCAGGTGATTTGCTGGCTTTACTTTATTCCATGAATATACCGGTTACTTTGGGGTCTGATGCGCATCATCCGCAGCAGATGGGAGAGGGGCTCGAAGAGGCCCGGGCAGCAGCCAGAAGGGCGGGTTACAGAACGGTGATTGGTTTTGAAAAACATCGCCCCACATCTATACTTTTGTAATCATATAAAGGAGTCGTTTAAATGAGTGAAATTGCCTTTTTGCTATTAAGCCTGGGAATTATTCTGGTAGCCGCTGAATTGTTTGTTAATGGAGTGGAATGGCTGGGAAAAATATTCAATCTTTCCGAAGGTGCCGTAGGCAGTGTTTTAGCTGCAGTCGGAACTGCTCTACCGGAAACGATTATTCCTATTATTGCCTTGCTTTTTAATCGTGAAACGGGCGGCCATGAGATTGGCATCGGTGCAATTTTAGGTGCCCCCTTGATGCTTTCTACCTTGGCCATGTTTGTAACCGGAATGGCCGTGGTAATATTCAGAAGAAGACGAAAATCCGGCATGAAAGTGGTCGGTGACTATTCAACCATGAGCAGGGACCTGGGCTTTTTCATTATCATTTTTAGTGCTGCAGTACTGGCCGGTATGCTGCCGCCGTCATTACGCATCTACCAGCTGATTATAGGAATGATACTGGTTTTTGCCTATATCTGGTATGTGCATCAAATGTTGACGCAAGAGCGGGATATAAGTGACGAAGAAGAAATACCCGCCTGCTATTTTGCCAGAAAATATGATTATCCGCCCCTGTACAGAGTACTGTTTCAGGTGGTTATAGCGCTGGCTTTGATTATCGTCGGAGCCCAACTGTTTGTGGATTCAATTACCGAAGTAGCATCCATTTACGGTATCCATGCCTTCGTCCTGTCAATTATCATTACCCCTATAGCAACTGAATTACCGGAGAAATTTAACAGTGTTATATGGGTATCACGCGGCAAAGACACACTGGCCCTGGGCAATATAACCGGCGCAATGGTATTTCAGAGTTCTTTGATTCCGGCTCTCGGTATATTTCTTACCGACTGGCAACTGACCAGTTCGGCCATGTTATCAGCAGGTCTGGCTATAGCTGCATCTTTACTGCTTTTTATCGAACTGAGAAGTAAAAAACACATAAGTGCAACCATGCTGCTGATAAGCGGGTTATTTTATTTACTGTTCTTAGCGGCGGTATTCAATGGGATCATTAATTAAAATCCTCAACCATAAAAACCATCAACAGATAAACATAATTATTGGACAGCAAATAGCCGGAACTTTGGGTTCCGGCTATTTAATGTCGATAAAGTCTAAGATCATCAGAGCGAGCAAAAAAGGCGAAGAGCAAGGCTTGTAAAAAGCCCGCGATTGAGGCGTACATATGGTACGCCGACTGAACGGGCTTTTTACATAACGTAGCTATTCTTCTTTTTTGTCGCTCTGAAGCCGGAACTTTGGGTTCCGGCTAAATTATTTGCTATACTGCTAATCCCAGCATCTGTTGGGCTTCAATTTGGGAATATTATGACGGTCGTTGCGATGGTTTAAATTGCTGATTTTAGCATCTGTGGGGCTTCAGCCTGATGCTTTTTATAATACAGGTCATAGGCAGTTTTCCATCTTTCCTGCTCTTCAGCCCTCTTCTTAGCTACAAAAACTTTACACTTGGCATGTTTGATGCGCGCCTCGCGCTCCAACATAATAAGCGCCACATGAAATGCGAGATACATGGCACCTAGAACGACAAAATACATACCGGTATAAACAAGGAATATTCTTTGCAGTTCAGTCATAAAGAACGCTCCTTTCTTTTATAGTTAAAAATTAAAAACGATAATTTATTTATCGATTATCGATATTTTTTAAACATCCAGCCATACTTTTTGGAAAACATAGAGGGTGCTTAATGTTCCGCTAATGAAGGTAAGAGCGATTGCTAATGCTACTAATAAGCCTGCCATAAGCCATGACCTCCTCCCTGAACCTATTAAACTCACAACCTATTAACATATTATGATAATATCATAGCAGGATGTCATCAAAATAGCAAAACATAATAATAAAAGCATGGGAACGTTTTCGAGAGATATGAAAGTATATTTTGAAAATTTGGGCAAAAACAAAGAAAAGCCGAATGAAAAATTTTCTCATTCGGCTTTTCTTTGTTTCCGCTCAAAAGATTTAGTTATGATTTAGTTAGAATTTAATTAGCTGGGCTTATTCTTATTTATCGTCATTCAATTCCTTTTCCAGCATATCAATATTGCCTTCGAAATGTTGGCGCCATTCTTCCAGATATTCTTCGATCAGCTTTCTTACCAATCGTGATTTGGTTACAGCCTGATCCGCACATGCAAACCGCAATTCACGATCAATTTCTTCCGGGACAACCACAGAAATGTACTTAAGCATAAATCCTGCCTCCTTTCAATAGTCTGATACGTACAATCCCTCTGATATTATTGTATTAGATATAAGCGGTTGTATACAATCACCTAAACCTATTATGCTGTTTAAGAAGTTCATTTCGCATTGTTAAAGGCATGAGGAATCTTTATTTGTACTAGTTATCACAAGTGCAATCAAAGCACGATAACTTTAATAAGCTGTTAACCTTACAGAATAGGGAGATGAGATGATAATATCCTAATATTTATTTTGTTGTTATTACGGGATAAAATCATGTGCGACAAAATATCCACCTAAATAGTACTAATATACTTAAAAAATGTCCAACAGAGAAATATATAATAACATAATAAGATAATATGATGATATGTAATAACGAACAAAAAATGGAATTAAAGCCTTCGATTATTCAGGAGATTAAAGCTTTCAACTATTCAGAATAAATAAAATATGCATTTTGCAACGTTTTTATATACAATATTATTTGGGTGTTTATCTTTACAACTTTCCGATAAAGTTTGATAATTGATTAAGTTTAAGGTTTATTTGGAAATAATTTTGAATTTTGTGTTGAAAGATGCTTGTTATAACTATAAAAAACCTTTAATTATATTTCATCGTTTGGATGTGTAACGGAATCATTATTGTTTATAACCAGGGCAAGCCAGCATTCCTGTCTTGCGGTGGTAATTTATAACGGAAAGGGGTGTTCTCCATGACCTGCTCCTGTCAGGCGGAAAATAAAATGGAGAAACAATTTGTTCAGGCCGACGTAGACTTGCATTTGATGGATGATGTCCTAAGTTTGTATAGTCAGGAAGCCGGCAATCTCATCACGGTGCTGCAAAAAGCGCAGGATATCTATGGATACCTGCCGCTGTCGGTGTTGCAGCATATTGCGGACGGACTTGGTGTAAAACGTGCCCAAGTATATGGCGTGGCCACTTTTTACACTCAATTTCGCTTAACGGCAATGGGAAAATATATTATTTTGCTGTGTGAAGGGACTGCCTGTCACGTCAACGGATCGGAACGAATTGCTACAGCGTTGGAAGAGGAATTGAAAGTAGCTATGGGTGAAACAACTGAGGATGGATTATTTACTTTATCCGATGCCGCCTGCCTTGGTTGCTGCAGCCTTGCGCCGGTTATGATGATTAATGGACGTGCTTACGGACCGCTGACTCCAGACAAAGCCTGTGCAATTATTCGTGATATTTACAAGTCTGAGAAACAGCTGGCTGAGGGAGGGGTCACAGCATGATTATTAAAATAGGTATTGGCAGCTGTGGTATTGCTGCCGGCGCTTTGCCGGTCTGGGATGCAGTACAGGAAGAGATCACAGCTCAGGGGCGAGATATAAAACTGGAACAGACCGGCTGCATCGGTATGTGTCACCATGAACCCCTGCTGGAAATGATATATGATGACGGACGGGCCTATATGTTTGGGCATGTTACTCCCGAAATTGCCAGGGAAATCATGCAATCTGAACATCCCGAAACCCTCGAAAAATACCTGGTCTCCACCCCGGAGCAAAGTAATGATTTTCTTTCCCGGCAGGTGCGTATAGCTTTGCGTAATTGCGGTCAAATAGATCCTGAATCGATAGACGATTATATAAAAACGGGCGGCTATAAAGCCTTGGAAAGTGTTATTAAAAACAACAATCCGGAAGCGGTAATAGAACAGATAAAAATATCCGGACTTCGTGGCAGGGGCGGTGCAGGTTTCCCGACCTGGTTTAAATGGAATGCCACACGCGCAGAAAAAAATCCGCAAAAATACGTAGTATGTAATGCTGATGAAGGCGATCCGGGAGCTTTTATGGACCGCAGCGTTCTTGAGGGCGATCCCCATTCTCTGCTGGAAGGTATGGCCATAGCCGGTTATGCCATCGGCGCGCAGCGTGGCATCATTTATGCCCGAGCGGAGTATCCGCTGGCCGTCAAGCGCATAGAGAACGCCATCCAACAGGCTCGCGAAAAAAACATTTTGGGTGACAATATTTTCGGCAGCAATTATTCCTATGACATCATTGTTAAACAAGGTGCCGGCGCTTTTGTCTGCGGTGAGGAAACTGCCCTGATCGCATCATTGGAAGGCGAACGCGGTATGCCCAGACTCAAACCGCCTTTCCCGTCCCAGCGTGGCTACTGGCAGAAGCCTACTAATATTAATAACGTTGAAACCCTGGCCAACGTTCCCTGGATTATTCAGCATGGCGGCGACGCATTTGCGGCTATGGGTACGGAAGACAGCAAGGGAACCAAAGTTTTTGCTTTGGCAGGTAAAATTAAACGGGGCGGTTTGGTTGAAGTACCAATGGGAATCAGCTTGCGGGAAGTTATCTTTGGTCTCGGTGGAGGCATTAAAGATGATCGTAAATTCAAGGCCGTACAGTTGGGGGGACCGTCCGGAGGTTGTATCCCGGAAAGTCTGCTGGACACTCCGGTTGACTATAAATCCATCAGCAACACCGGAGCGATAATGGGTTCCGGCGGCATGGTCGTCATGGACGAAAGAACCTGTATGGTCGACCTGGCTCGTTTCTTTCTTAACTTTACCCAGAAAGAATCCTGCGGCAAATGTGTGCAATGCCGCATCGGTACTAAACGGATGCTGGAGATACTTAACCGTATCTGCAAAGGCGAAGGGAAAGACGGGGACATCGAACTGCTTGAAAATCTGGGCCAGCAAATCATTGCCGGTTCATTGTGCGGACTGGGACAGAGCGCACCCAATCCGGTTTTGACTACGATTCGTTATTTCCGGGAAGAATACGAAGCCCACATTAATGATAAAAAATGCCCGGCGCACCAATGCAAGGATTTGATCACTTACCGGATCGATCCGGAACTCTGCAAGGGCTGCGGTCTTTGTGCCAAAAAATGTCCGGTTGGCTGTATCAGCGGCGAAAAGAAACAGCCTTATGTAATTGAGCAAAGTAAATGTATAAAATGCGGCAGCTGCTGGGAGGCATGTCCTTCCAAATGGAGCGCCGTAATCGTTGAATAGAGGAGGGATGAAGATGACAATGTTAAATGTTAATATTGACGGTCAAGAATTAAAAGGCTATGCTGGCCAGACAATACTGGAATTAGCACGGGAGAACGGCATTGAAATCCCTACTCTGTGTCACGATGAACGACTTAAAATTTACGGTGCCTGCGGTCTTTGTGTGGTGGAGATTGAAGGCAGCAATAAACTTGCCCGAGCTTGTGCAACTGAAATTAGTCAGGGCATGGTGGTTCAGACTGATACGGATAAAGTCAGGGCATCACGTAAAATGACTTTGGAATTGCTGCTTTCGGATCATAGCGGCGATTGCCGGCCTCCATGCGTAAAGGCTTGCCCGGCCCACACTGATTGTCAGGGCTATGTAGGATTGATTGCCAATGGCGAATATCTGGAAGCACTAAAATTAATCAGAGAACAAATACCGCTGCCGGCCAGCATCGGTATGGTTTGTCCCCACCCCTGTGAAGAAGCCTGTCGCCGACAGTTGCTGGAAGCACCGATTGCTATTGCAGCATTAAAAACTTTTGCCGCAGAACAGGATATCTATAATGAATATCCATTTATTCCGGTACCCAAAGACTATACCGGCAAAAGTGTCGCCATCATTGGTGCCGGCCCGGCCGGCCTGACCGCTGCCTATTATCTGGCGCTGGAAGGGCATGAAGTGATTATTTATGAGGCCATGCCTCAAGCTGGCGGAATGCTGCGCTATGGTATACCTCAGTATCGTTTGCCCAAGGAAATCCTGGATCAGGAAATCAGGATCATTGAAGCCATGGGGGTTGAGATTATATGTAACACCAGGATCAACCGGGATGTCAGTTTTGATTATATCAGGCAAAATCATGATGCTGTTTTCATCGGTGTAGGGGCCTGGAAATATACCCGTATCGGCTGCCCCGGCGAGGATGTTGCAGGAGTAGTGGGAGGCATTGATTTCCTGCGTGAAGCTGCTTTAAACGGCAATGTCCAAATCGGTGAGCGGGTAGCGGTCATTGGCGGTGGGAATACGGCCATGGATGCCGCCCGTACGGCTGTCCGGCTGGGTGCTGAGGAAGTCATGGTGCTCTACCGCAGAACCCGTGAAGAAATGCCGGCGGAAGATATTGAGATAGAAGAAGCGGAAGAAGAAGGGGTTGTCTTTAAATTCTTGCTGGCCCCGCAGGAAATCATTGCCGAGGACGGCCGCGCGGTTGCCATTCGCTGCCAGAAGATGCGTTTGGGTGAGCCCGACAGTTCCGGCAGACGCAAACCGGTACCGATTGAAGGGGCAGAGGAATTGATTCCGGTTGATATGATTATTGCAGCCATCGGTCAACAGGTAGATGTATCAGATTTACCGGAAATCCAAATTGATAAATGGAAATGCATTGGGACTGACAGCAACAGTCTGCAGACCAATCTTCCCGGAGTATTTGCCGGCGGCGATGCCGTTACCGGACCGGGCATTGCAGTTGAAGCTATTGCTCAGGGTAAAAAGGCAGCACTAGCCATGCATGCATATATAAGCGGAGAGGAACAGCCGCTTGCGGGAACGTTTACGGTTGAAAGAACCGGTTTGACGGCAGATGATTTTGCCGATGTCGAACGGGTCGAGAGAGTTAAGGTAGTTCACCGTGATCCTGCCGTACGGCGCCATGATTTTTTGGAGATTGCCGGACGCATGACCCCGGAACAGGCAAAACAGGAAGGCAGCCGTTGCCTCGAATGCGGATGTCAGGATTATTTTGAATGCAAACTGATAAAATATGCCGGTGAATATCAAGTGGATCCACAAAGGATTTCCGGTGACAAGCATCCGGTTATGGCCGGTGACGATCATCCCTTTATTGAACGGGATGCGGCCAAATGCATTCTGTGCGGACTTTGTATCAGAATTTGTGACGAATATATGGGGGTTGGAGCACTTGGCCTGGTTCATCGCGGTTTTGACAGTTTGGTCAAGCCTGAATTTGGCCGTCCTTTACTCGATTCTCCGTGTATCAGCTGCGGACAGTGTGTAAGTGTATGTCCGACCGGTGCTTTAATTGAACGCAATACCCATTTGAAAAATGTCCCGCTGGCGATGGACGAGGTAAGCAGCCATTGCTCCTTCTGCGGACTCGGCTGTGGTCAGGTTATCAGTACCCGGGGAGAATCGGTATTTAAGATCGTGCCTGAACAGGGTGAGGTGCTGTGCGCCAAAGGCCGGTTCGGTTTTACGGCCCAGCCGCAACGTTTGACTTTACCGCTTATAAGGGTTGGCGAAAACTTTGCGGAGTGCAGCTGGGATGAAGCCCTGACCTTCGTTGCCAAGAAGGCGCTGGCGGTAAAAGCAAAATCCAAACCAGGATCCATAGCCATTTTTGCTTCTCCTGCCCTTACCCTGGAAGAAGCCATGCTGGCCGCGTCCTGGAAGGATCTTTTGGCAACTGAGCAGTTGTCCAGTTTCAGCCCGGATTGCGGGCGCGGTCTGGTAAACGTTTTGGGTGAAAATCAGTCTACCTGCAGCCTTGAAGAAATGAACGGCACCAATCTGATTTTAATGTTGGGTTCATTTAACCAGAATCAGGTTTTACCTGCCCGCATCAGGAGTGCGGTTGGGCAAGGGGCAGAATTGGTGGTCATCAGCCCGGAAAAAACCTTGGTGGATGATATTGCCAAAATAAAAGTATGTCCGGATAACAATACTGCTTTTATCAGGGAAATCTTGGCTGCCTTGATTGAACAGTCCCTCATCAACGAACAGTTTGTTCATGCTAAAGCACAGGGATATGAGGAGCTTCGCTCAGCACTGAAAACAACTGCTGCAGGGACAGAGGCACAGGCAGTTGCCTTAGCTTACGGCCAAGCCAAAAAGGCGATTATCGTTGTGGACGGTTATACCGTATCTGCAGCAGCGGTTGAGTTAATGGCAGATATGATGGTCATGACCGGCAAAGTCGACACAGCCCGTAACGGTATTATTATTATCAACCCGGGTGCAAATGCCAATGGCATCTGGCGCAGTGGCTTTAACCGGGATGGGGTCGAACTGACCCGGGAAATCATGGCAGGAGAAATAAAAGGTGCCTTCATTCTGGGAGAGGATCCGGTCGGTGCCGGTCTGCTCGATGCCCAAAGCCTGTCCGGAATGGATTTCCTGATGGTGGCCAGTCCCTTTGTAACTGATACAGCCGCCCTGGCAGACGTCGTATTGCCCTTGTCAACCCCGTTGGAAAATGAGGGGATCTATATTACTGCCGACGGTAAAACCGTTCGACTGCAGCCGGCCAAAGATGCACCTGCCGGCAGAAGTAATCTGGATATATGGATGGATCTGGGTCTGCGTATGGATCCACTGCGGGGAAATGATTTCAGAAATGTTTTAAGAGGAGCAATGAGTCAATGCTGCAGCGATACCAGTTTTGACCAAGCCAAACTTGGCATCGGCACGGATGGACCGATTTTTGTACCGGTCAAAATCACTGATCCGACTTTGCTCAAGTTCCGGGTCTAGAAGACAGATTTAGCCATGCAAATATGTTGGCCTTGGTAGGATAAGAATACAATCAAGATAGCTTTTAGCCCTTGCTTAAACGTGAGAAATGAAGTGCACCCCAAAACGTTGGACAAAAAAGTTTAACGTTTGGAGGTGCACTTTTTTTGACTAAATATAGCTATGAGATTCGTATTAAAGTAGTCAAGGAGATTTAAAGCGATGCTAGTATCAGAAGGATTGCCCGCTCAAAAACGTTGTACAAGGATGGTATAGAAGTTATCAGCATTGAGTTTAAAGGCAAAAACAATGGTTGTTATTTAACTTCATGCCGGCAAAAAAATTAAAAGAATCAAACCTTATTTTTGCCAAGAAAAATGTCTGATATTGGCATGCGAGAGAAAGAATTATTCCGAAACTGAAACAAATGTTTCACGTGAAACATTTCTGCAAAAGGAATGCCTGTTTTAAGGGATTTATGCTCTTGAAAAATGAAAAATCCCATGAAATAATCGGTGGGAGACTGTCGACTTAATTAACCTATATTTTTATTTTACTTATAAGTACATGCAGCTTTTCAGCATTTTCGGTTAAAGCATGTGATGCCATATTAATATTTACCGCCAAATCTGCAGTTTTTTCACTTCCTCCGGCGATTTGCTGGGCCCCGGCAGCAGTTTGCTGGATGGTGGAAGAGGTGGCATCAATTGCCCGGCCAATTTCTAATATGGCCGCAATAACGGTTTGAATATTAATGCTGACTGTTTCAGTTAAGGAATGGGTCATATCAGCATCAGCTTTATACTGGCTGCCGAACTCTACCAGCATATTATAGTCTCGAACTACATCTTCATTTATAAAGTCCAGCAGAGAGTTGGCGTTATTGACCAGATTGGCGATAGAGTTCTGAACTTGTTTGGTAAGCTTCTGAATGCCATTAACAGCAGCGGCAGAATCTTCCGCCAGCCGTCTTACTTCTTCCGCAACCACTGCAAAGCCCCTGCCTTGATCTCCAGCCCGGGCAGCCTCAATAGCAGCGTTTAAGGCCAGCAGATTGGTCTGATTGGCTATACTGGCAATATCTTCCGCCAGACCAGAGATTTCTTTAACTACTTGGGCATCTTCTATGGCCAGCAATACTTTGGCTTTGATTTCATTGTACATACTCAGCGCAGCAGCCTGGGAACTTTGTGATAATTCATGAACTTGCAGCGCTCGTTTATCAATATTTTCAGCCTCAGCATGGACATGGTTGGCTTCCTCATTTATCCTGACCAAGGTAAGTTCCATATCCTGGCTGGCAGCATTGATTTCTTCCATGGCGGCTGATATTTCCTCCATACCTGCAGCTATCTCTGCCGTGGAAGAAGTGGACTGCTTCATGTTGGCAGAGATGTTTTCACCCGCTGCCAACAGTTCCTGGCTTGATGATGCCAGTTCATGGCTGCTGCTGTTTAATAAACTTATTAATTTACGGGTATTAACTGTAACCCGGTCAAGGGCACGGGAAAGTTCTCCCAGTTCATCATTGCGGCTCAGAAATTCCGGATCAACATCCTGGGTGAAATCTCCCTGTTCCATTAATTTAGCCTGTTTAATCGAGGCCACAATATTGCGTGAAATGCGATAGCCCAAGGTATAGTTGGCCAGCAGGCCCAGCAAGAGCATTACGATCGTGATTATAAAAATTCCGGCTTTAAGTCCCCCCAGCGATTTCATCAATTCATCCACCGGTGCGTTAACTGCCAGTGACCATGATGTTCCGGGTATGGGGGCAAATCCCATGACTTTTTCAGTTCCCTTATAAGTATATTTCCCAAAGCCACTTTCTCCATTAATCATGCGTTTTTGCAAAGCGGCCAGTTTGTCCAGGGAAGGATCCTGGTTTACATTGAGCAGATCGTTATCCATGGCCAAAACCATATCGTAACGGGGATGCAATATTTTTATCCCGTATTGATTAATTACATAAGCATACCCGGTTTCAGAAAAACTCAGGTTTTTGGATATATCATATAGATTTCTGCCATCATAGGTGGCAATTAATACACCTAAAATCTTGCTTTCAGAGTTTATCGGACAGGCCAAATATACTTGCATGCTGCCGTCCAACTGATTTAAGATGGGTTCGGATATATTGCGTTTGCCTTTTATTGCTGATTGGAAGTACTCTTTTCTGGCTATATTATAGTGGCGGCCGTCTGACAGTATAATTGCTCCATCCGTCGTGGCCACAGCCAAATCTTTATAATCCATGCTGCTTTTTACGCTGGCCAGGAAAGGTTCCTGGATGGAATTATCCATTGAAACCACCGCCGGTGATTGAGCGATATTGCTCAATGCGTCCAGATCAATCTTGATTTTATTGCCGATAAGCCGGGCACTGTCCTGGGCTTTCGCGGTGATTGTCTCCTGCACAATGGCTTCCAGACCCTTTTTTGCCTGTATATATGAATTGATTCCTAAAACGGTGCATATTACCAAAACGACGATACTGCCATAAAGCATTAACTTTGTACTTAGTTTTATTCTTTTCATAATCTCATCTCTTTACTTTGTTTTGAAAATATTATAACATGCAGAATTCTGTAAAACTATGTAGTATTTATATATCAATAGTTAAATTTCCATCAAAAATAATGTAAATTAGGCGACATAAAACCCGCATAAGATATTGATCATTTTTTATCATCGTTTTGTAATTATAATTGAGAGTTTTGTATAATTCAAAAAACATGCAATACTGGCACTCAGAGCGATAGCGAAGCTACCTTAATTGTGACCGTCAGGTCATATATGTAGTCCCCGTAGGGGGAGTCTTGTAAGTGTCGTAGATCCGCCGACGCTCAGGTTGCGCTGCGCTTGCCTTCCGATCGCTTTCGGCACTAGATACCACATGGCATTATCCTCAATTAATTTACGCTCAATTATTTATGGTGGGCGGACAAAGTAAACGCAACCTTTTTCTCCTGGCGGGGTCACATTTACTTTGTCTATTGAGGCCAATCATTTACATTGTTCGTTTGCATACAACAAGGTTTGGCAAGCGGTTTAACTGTGATATAATGTATGGCAGTTCTTTTAAACAAGAGGGAGGTATGGTCATGAAAAAAGGCCTTATTGTAGTTATGGTTTTATGCCTGGCGATATTTGCACTGGGATGCAATGCCAATAAAACCAACCAATCTATTGCTGAAGTAAACGGAGAAAAGATAACCCAGGAAGATTTTAGCGCTCTTAATGCCGTGCTCAAGGCAGATTATGAGAACGCAAATGGTACGACGCTGGATGAGAGCAAAGATAAGGCGGTCCTAGACCAGATTAAAAACAATACTTATGAAAATCTGATTTTACAGAGGCTCATTCGTCAGGATGCAGCCAAGCAGGGAATCAAGCTCGATACTAAAGAAGTTGACGAATATATTAATTATATAAAAGAGAGTAAAAATGCCACTGATAAAGAAGGCTACAAAAATTTTCTGCAGCAAACAAAGTTCACTGAAGCAGGGCTGCGGGAATATCTGGAGACGCAGCAGCTTAACAGCAAGCTGGCTGACAAGGTTACCGCCAATATAAAAGCCGGCGGTACGGAAGTCCCCCAATACTATGACAAGAACAAGTCTCTATATCTGGAGCCGGGGGGAATTCAGATCTATCATATTCTGGTTGAGGATGAAAAAACCGCCCGCGAAATCATCGATCAACTTAACAACGGAAGTGATTTCGCGGCTTTGGCCAAAAAATACTCCATTGATACCAGCAACAAAGATCAGGGTGGTGATCTGGGCATTGTCAACCAGGACACCCAATTCGTAACTGAATTCAAAACAGCTGCGCTGGCCCTGCAGCCCGGTGAATATACCCATGATCCGGTGAAGAGCCAATTCGGTTATCATATCATCAAGGCAGGGGATAAGAAGGCCGCCCGGCAGATGACTTTTGATGAAGTTAAAGATGAAATCACCACCCGGCTTGAAAACGAAAAGAAAGATAAAGCTTATCAAGAATATATTGAAAATCTAAAAAAGAGTGCAGATATTAAAGATCTGCGCTAATCTACCCGGGACACCGGCGATTGTTTTGAGGGTAAATAACTGGTTTGCCGGATTTATAGTCACCGCTTCGCAAACCATACCGTTAAGGGTATAAGCAACGGCACCAATTAATCGGAATATTTTAGCTACAAGGGCCGTGAATAAATCTACCTGATTAGATGACATAATCGCACGACATGATTTCCTGCCGTGCGATTATTTATGTACATTGTCAGAAATGATGGTTTATGCCTATACTATACTTAAATCAGCTATAAATGCGGAGGTAATCCATGCCCAACAAGAAGATTGATGAACAGCTTGAGGCATCTCATTACAGACTTACTCAACAGAGAAAAGCAGTTCTGGATGTCATGCGTGAGAATATCGGTTGCCACCTGACGGCAGAAGAGGTTTTGGTCAAAGCCCGCCACAAGGTTCCCAATATAGGCATTGCTACAGTTTACCGAACACTGGAACGTTTAGTATCAATGCAGATTTTATATAAGACGCTGTTTGACGGCGGCAAATATCGCTATGAAATTTCCATCCAGGAGGATCACCAGCATCATCATATAATTTGTGTTTCCTGCAATAAAATATTTGAAGTGGAGGAGTCGCTTTTAAACAGTTTGGAGCATTATTTGGAACAGCAGGGATTTGAAATTGTTGACCATCAATTGAAGATTTATGCTTATTGTCCCCAATGCAAAGCGGAAAAAGTATAAAGCGCAACCGCTGCTGCAATGATAAAATCACACCCGGATCGAGTTAGACGATAACCAGTGCTTATGATAAAATGTAGGTCAAGCTTTAGGGAGGATAGAATATTATGTTGAAACTTGAAAATATATGGATGCAGATTGCCAGTGACAACGGCGAAGATAAAGAAATCCTGCGCGGAATTAATCTGCAATTTGAGCAGGGCAAGTTATATGCGATAACCGGACCCAATGGCGGCGGCAAGACTTCCCTGGCCAAAGTGATCATGGGGATATATCAGCCAAGTCAAGGCAAAATCTATCTTAACGGGGAGGATATCAGTGATCTTTCCATAACCGAAAGGGCACACCGTGGGATTGCCTATGCGTTCCAGGCTCCTCCTCGCTTTAAAGGATTGACCATAAAAGATGTGCTGGGCATAGCCGCACCGCAAGCCGAACCCCTGCAGCAGCGGAAATATCTGCGTGATGTGGGACTCTGCCCGGAAGATTATCTCGACCGTGATCTGGGTCCGGGGCTGAGCGGAGGAGAAATCAAGCGTATTGAAATGGCTCAATTACTGTTGCGTGACAATAGCCTGGCGATCTTCGATGAGCCGGAGGCGGGCGTTGACCTATGGACCATTCAAAAGCTGATCACCCTGCTGGTGAGCAGTTACAAGAATAACCCGGACAAAACCGCGATCATTATAACCCATAACGAAAAGATTTTGCCGATCTGTGATGAGATTATCGTAATCGAGGAGGGAGTTGTAGCGGGCCGCGGCAGCTCTTCGGAAATTTGGCATCTCATTAAAGATGAAATTGAATGTAAAGTCAGAAATCAATGCCAGGGAGAAATGATTTATGAAATTAAATAATCTTGATATGGATCTGCTTCATTCCATAGCCGAATTACGCGGGATACCGAAAGGTGCAGTCAATATAAGACGTGACGGGGAAGCTGTCATTCGTCAGTCCTCTCCCAATATACTCATAAGTTCAACGCTGGGTGATAAGCCGGGACTGCTGGTGGAAATAAAGCCCGGTACCCGCAATGAGACCGTACACGTACCGGTCATCCTTACGAAACCGGGATTTCAGGACAAGGTTTACAATACTTTTATCGTCGGTGAGGATGCTGATGCCACCATTATTGCCGGCTGTGGCATCCACAATGAGGGGCACGGCCATTCCCAGCATGACGGTATTCATGAAATTATCGTCAGGCGCGGGGGGAAATTAAAATATATTGAAAAGCATTACGGAGAAGGCAACGGAAAAGGCAAGAACGTCCTTAATCCAACCACCATAATTACTGTGGAAAAAGATGCTTCAGCTGAATTGGAAATGGTGCAGATCAAGGGTGTTGATGATACCATCCGCAAGACCGTTGCCCATGTCCATGAAAAAGCCAACCTCAAAATCGTGGAGCGCTTGTTGACCCAAGGTGTACAACGGGCTGAATCCGATATTGAAATAATTATTGAAGGCAACGGAGGAGCAGCCCAGGTATTGTCGCGCGCTGTTGCCCAGGAAAATTCCTTCCAGATTTTCCGCGCTGCCCTGATAGGAAAAACCAGTTGCCTCGGACATGTTGAATGTGATGCCATTCTCATGGATAAAGCCCGTATCAAGTCGATACCTGAGCTTATGGCCGAGGATGCTGAGGCAGTGCTTACCCATGAAGCGGCCATCGGAAAAATTGCCGGTGAGCAGTTGATCAAATTAATGACGCTGGGATTAACAGAAAAAGAAGCAGTTGACGCTATCCTGGAAGGATTCTTGAGATAATAAGGAGCGGGAGATTGCCAGATGAATTTAAATCTTTTTAAAACCTACATTCGAGTGATTGAAACCCAAAATCTATCACGTACAGCCGAAGATTTCGGATTATCGCAGCCGGCCATTACCAAACAAATACAGGCGCTGGAAGACATGTATGGGGTTCTTTTGCTGGAAAGATCAGGCCGCAGACTTAAAATGACTGAAGCGGGTGAGACCCTTTACAATTATGCCCATGATTTGGTTCGGTGTATGGACAAAATGGACAAGGCTATGGAGGAAATTGCCGAAGACCGTAAAGGCAGTCTTTTTCTGGGTGCCAGTACCATTCCGGGTCAATATATAATTCCTGCGCTTATTAAGGAATTCAAAGAAGAACATCCGCATATCAGTATCAGTCTGGAGATAGCCGATACGGAGAGAATATTTAATAAAATTTGCGAGCGGGAACTGGATATCGGTATCGTTGGCGGTTGGACCAAGCAGCGTAAAGTTGAAGGGTTTCCCTGGCTGGAAGACGAATTGGTGGCGGTTGTACCACAAGATCATAAACTGGCCGATAAATCCAGCTGCTGTCTGGCGGATTTGCAGAATGAAAACTGGATATTTCGTGAAAAGGGCAGCGGTACCCGTAAAGCGGTGGAGGAACTAATGACTGCCCACAATTTGAACCGGGATAATCTGAATATTTATATGGAGGCAGGCAGCACTGAGTCCGTCCTGGCGATGGTTGAAGCCGGGATGGGTATTTCCCTTGTCTCCCGCTGGGTCATCCGCCCTGATAACTCGCAGACGAAATTGCACTACCTTAAACTGAATGAAGAAGAAGCCCGGCGTCTGTTTTATGTAATATTTCCCCGGCAAAAAGTGCGCCGCAAGTCAGTCAATTATTTTATTGATTATTTAAAAACAGAAACAGTCAGCCCTGCAACCAAAAGCGAATAAGTACTTTTGTGCTCCGATAAATGGTTTATGTCTGCTGCAGATATAAACATGGGTATGAACGATTTGGAAGACCGTGCGATTCTGCATACATTAATGTATGTTTTATATGCGGTCTTTTTTGTGCTGATTATATACCGGTCCAGGCGGACAGCGAATTTACGATCAGAAAAGCTATCAGACAAAATTGACTGGATATTTTTATTTCTTTTTAACAGGTCATTGTATATAATTAGTCTGTTGTATGAAAATAACAATGATACGAATCTGGAGGTGTATTCAATCGTGTTACCGCTGCCAAGAAAATATTTTGTTACTGCAGGCTCATCTGAAGGTAATTCATCCTTGAACGCTTTTGACGGAGCATTATTAAATGCCCGCGTTGGCAATACTAATTTATTAAGAGTAAGCAGCATTTTGCCGCCTGGCTGTGAATACGAACCGGGCCTGGTTATCCCGCCAGGGTCGCTGCTGCCCATTGCTTACGGTTCCATTACCAGTTCCGAACCGGGCGATATTATCTCTGCTGCGGTTGGAGTCGGCATTAAAAAGGACAGCTTTGGTGTTATTATGGAGTTTTCCGGCAAATGCAGCAAAAAAGAGGCGGAGGAACAGGTTACCAGGATGTTGGAGGAAGCCTTTGTCATGCGGGGTCTGGAACTTGATGAAGTGAAAGTGGCGGCAGTCGAACATACCGTATTAAATATCGGCTGTGCCTTTGCTGCGGTTCCCCTTTGGTATTAGAAATCAGTTTATTGAATTGAGGAGGAAGTCGATTGGAATTTTGGGTTACAGAGTATCAAACGCCCAATTTGGGTTTTAGCTGCAAGACCAGTGAAACACTCAGAGTAGAAAAAACACTCTTTCAGGATTTGGCGGTTGTTGTGACCGAGCAGTTTGGCAGAATGATGTTGCTGGATGGGATGGTTATGACTACTGACAAAGATGAATTCGTATATCATGAGATGATCAGCATGGTCGCTTTGAATTCTCACCCCTGCCCCCGCAAGGTCTTGATTATCGGCGGCGGAGACGGAGGGGCGCTGCGAGAGGTATTGCGCCATCCCCAAGTAGAAAAAGGTGTTTTGGTGGAAATAGATGCACAGGTCATTCAGGCTGCCCGTGACTTTTTCCCGGCCTTGTCCTGCTCTTTTAACGATCCTAAAGCAGAAGTGATCGTTGATGACGGGATCAAATATATTAAGGATCATAAAAATGAGTTTGATGTTATTCTTATCGATTCTACCGAACCGGTTGGCCCGGCGATTCAATTGTTTTCACCGGAATTCTATGCCAGTTGTTTTGCAGCTCTGAAAGAAGACGGCATGATGGTAGCCCAGAGCGAATCCCCTTTTTTTAATCAGGATGTAATCCAGATGGTTTGGCGGGGCATTGGACAGGTATTCCCCATCACGGATCTTTATTTGGCCAACATTCCCACCTATCCCAGCGGATTGTGGAGCTTTACGGTTGGATCAAAGAAGTACAACCCCCGTGAAGTTGAAAAAGTTCCTGATTATTCATTTAAGTATTATAATTCTGCCGTACATAAAGCAGCCTTTGTTTTACCTGCTTTTGTACAGGATATAATCGGACAGGTCAAGTAGCTATGCAGAATTTAAAATGGTTGGAACGCAAAGCAATTTTTATGGGCAGTGCTGACAGTTTAGAGGAATCTGATCGGGTCATTATCGGCTTGCCGATGGATTCAACTACCAGTTTCCGTCCGGGAACCCGTATGGCCCCTTACCGCATCAGAGAAGTTTCCGAGGAAGTTGAAGAATACAGTATCTATCAGGATCGCTCCTTGGATGAAATCGCCTTTTATGATGCCGGTGATGTGCAAATACCTTTTGGCAATGTAGAGCAGAGCTTGGCGCGGATGGAAGATACTGCCCGCCGTTTGTTGGCCAGGCGGAAAAAGATCTTTTCCATTGGTGGAGAGCATCTGGTTAGTCTGCCTATAATTAAGGCCTATAAGGAAATCTATCCTGATCTGGCGGTTATTCAAATGGATGCCCATGCTGACCTGCGCGATAATTATCTGGGAGAACCATTGTCCCATGCCAGCGTTATGAACCACGTTCTGCGGCTGGTGGGGGATAAAAATTTATTTCAATTGGGAATAAGATCCGGGACGCGGGAAGAAATGCAATTGGCCAGACGCTGCAGCAACCTTTATCTGGATCAGTTCCTGACAGTGCTTCCGGAGGTCAAACAAAAAATTGGTCGCCGGCCTGTCTATTTAACCCTGGATATTGATGTGCTGGATCCGGCTTTTGCTCCCGGAACCGGCACTCCGGAAGCGGGAGGGGTATCATCCCGCGATCTGATCACTGCTTTACTGGAAATGGCTTCATTAAATATTGTCGGCTTTGATATGGTGGAGATCTCACCGCCTTATGATATCGCTGACAATACCTCGATCCTTGGGGCAAAAATACTGCGCGAAGCACTGCTGGCCTATTAAAAAGTAAAAAAATAAGTTCGCCTTTAGTAATGACGGCGGGCTAGAGCATCAAAAAAAGTATATGCTGCGTTACATAAAGAAAACCGGGCTTATGGCTAGCCGTATCCCCATGTTTACACCGCCTCATAATTGACAGGTCTGCCCAAAGGCGTGAAAAAGACCGCCCCTGCAACGTACCAGAGTACGCAGATGGAGCGGTCTTTGCTTATAACGTAAAGATTAGTTTTGGCAGTAAGGTTTTTTAGTAGTTTTCGGCTAGAACTTCGTAATAAGCACGCGGATGAGCGCAGGCCGGACATAATTCCGGGGGCTCGGTTCCTTCATGAATATACCCGCAGTTGCGGCATTTCCATTTAACCGGAGCAGGTTTTTTGAAAACGGTATTGCTTTTAATATTTTCCAGCAGCTTCAGAAAACGCTTTTCATGAGCTTCTTCAACTTCACCAATTTCTCTAAAAACATCCGCGATTTCATCAAAGCCCTCTTCACGGGCGATTCTTTCCATTTCAGGATACATACTGGTATATTCTTCGTTTTCGCCGCTGGCGGCTGCGGCTAGATTCTCATCTGTAGATTTGATCGCTCCGCCGACAACAAACTTGTATAGCCGTTTGGCATGTTCCTTTTCATTTTCAGCGGTTTCTTCAAAAATTCCTGCAATCTGTTCATAGCCTTCTTTTTTTGCCTGGCTGGCCCAGAATGTATATTTGTTTCTGGCCTGTGATTCACCTGCAAATGCCTTCAACAGATTTTCTTCGGTTTTAGATCCTTTCAAATTCATTAATGTTGCCTCCTTCATAAATTATTTTGTTATTTTCAATTGGGTTTAGTAACGCACCAGATTGGACGGATAAACATAAACCAGATCGGAACCGGAATAGCGTCTGACAATCATCAGTCTCCCCAATAAATGGATTATTTTCTCGATTTCATCCTCATAGCTTTCCTTGTCAAGACAGGCATCCAGATTAATTTGAAAAACCGTTACCGGTATTTCAGTCCAGTTCAGGAGTCTTAATTCCTCCAAACCTTCCTCCAGAAATTCCAACTCTGTAACCGGAAGGGAAAAGGGGGCTTCGGCCTTGCTTTTAATATGTGTTTCCAGCAATTTGATAAAATTATCAAGCTTGGCTTCTTTTTCAGGGGTAATGACATACTGAAACAAAATATCATAGAGATTCTGGGTTAAAACGATTGAACTGGCAAGGGGAAGCATGAGATGCTGTTCCTGTCTGATAAAGTTAAGCTGAAAATTTATCGGTATTTGCATGGTGAATTATTCTCCTTTACTCTGTGTCTTTTGTTATAGATTAGCGAAAAAATGTATTCATTACAACCGCTAAATAACTACGTGGTCTAAAATTATCCGAAAATATTAGGCTAAAATGACGACTGGAATCATCAATATTAAAACTATTATTCCTAAAACAACAGGAACTGAACCGCCGGCCTTGTATTTTCCTGCACTTGCTTTTATATCCCCGGTCATTATGCTAAAATATATGAGAATATGGTTAGGTAGGTAAACTAATGCAAATTGCAATCGATGGTCCTGCAGGCGCAGGCAAGAGTACGGTGGCACGTCTTATTGCTGAAAGGCTGGGCTTTATCTATATCGATACCGGAGCCATGTACCGGGCTTTGACCTGGAAGGCACTGGCGTGTGAAATTGATTTGCAGGACGAAGAAAAACTTTATGAACTGGCTCGCAGCACCGATATATATTTTGCCAAACTGGCAGACCAGCAAAAAGTGATTTGTGATGGTATTGATGTCAGCGAAGCAATCCGCAGTCCGCTGATCAATGCACATGTTTCGGTTGTTGCGGCTCAGCCCCGGGTAAGGAATGTCATGGTTAAAAAACAACAAGATATGGCCTGCAGGGCCAATGTAGTCATGGATGGCCGGGATATCGGGGAACAGGTCTTGCCGGAGGCTGATTTTAAATTTTATATTACTGCATCACTTGATGAGAGAGCCCGCCGCCGTATTCTGGAAATGGAAAAGCAAGGCTTTGCCATTGATGAAAAAAGCGTCCGCCAGCAGATTGAGAAACGCGATCGTATGGATCAGGAAAGGGAACTGGGAGCATTGAAAATTTTGGATGATGCCATTGTGATTGATACCAGTTCGTTAAGTATTGATGAAGTATTAAACCGTATGCTGGCGGTTATCGGGGAGACATAGAATGCTCTACAACACTGCACGAGCAGTTCTAAGATTCTTTTTTCTGATTATGGGTTTGAAAGTCGAAGGATTTAGAAATATCCCCCGCAGCGGAGCCGTCATTGTGGCTCCCAATCATTTGAGTTATCTGGATCCTTTATTGGTGGCGGTGGCAATTGATCGCCCGATACATTTTATGGCCAAGGCAGAGTTATTTAATAATAAAATATTGGGCAAATTACTGACCAAGGTTTATGCTTTCCCGGTAAAAAGAGGCAATGCTGACCGCCATGCCATCAGACATGCACTGCAGTTGATGGAAGAAGGCAAGGTATTGGGAATATTCCCAGAAGGTACCCGCAAAAGACCTGGTCGGGTAGAGCACACCCAGGCTGGAGCAGCCATGATTGCGCTGCGATCCGGGGCACCGATACTGCCGGTTGCCTGCATCGGCAGTGACAGAAGTTTTCCCTGCGGCTGGCTGTGGCCGCTGATAATCAGAATCGGTGAACCAATTTCCATGCTTGATTACCAGGGTCAGAAGATAAACTCTGAAACCATGGAAAAACTGAGCAATGAAATAACTGATAAAATTAATGCTCTTTTAAGCAAATAAAGCAGGAATTAACATGTTTGCTGCGAAATTATATGAATAGACGAGGTGTATCGATTGCAGCTTATTATAGCTGATGAAGCCGGGTTTTGTACCGGGGTCAGAAGAGCTTTTCACATCAGCGAGGAAATGGCTAATTCAGAGGGAAAATGGTTTACTCTGGGGCCGCTGGTGCATAATAAAGCTGTAGTTGATTATTTTAGTCAAAATGGAATTGAACCGCTTGAAGACATTAATAACCTGGCCGGTGATGGCATAATAATCAGATCACATGGAGTCAGTCCGCAGGCAATGGCGGTAATCCAGGAAAAAGGATTGATGATCAGAGATGCAACCTGTCCTCTGGTCAAAAAAGTTCATGAAGCCGCCAGGCTGTTACAAAGCGAAGGTTATGATATTATAGTATTTGGTGATATTCATCATCCTGAGGTTCAGGGTATAATGGGATGGTGTAATCATAAAGCCCAAGTCATTACCAGCATTGATGAAGTGCAAAGCCAAAAAAAATTTAAAAAATTAGGGATTATTTCGCAGACAACCCGTAATGAAAATGAATTTTTGGCAGTGGTAGAAGCGCTTTTACCGAGAGCACAAGAAATTCGCGTATTTAATACCATTTGTTCAGCCACCCGAAAAAGACAAGAGGCAGCCAGATTATTAAGCGCGGAAGTCGATTGTATGCTGGTAATTGGAGATAGAAATAGTTCCAACACCAAAACTTTGGCACAGGAGTGCCAGAACACCGGAGTTGCCACCCACGTTATTGAATCTGCGCAGGATCTTAATCCGGAATGGTTCAAAGCAGGTGATAAAGTCGGTGTTTCAGCGGGAGCTTCTACTCCGGATTGGATAATTAAGGAGGTATTAGATAGGATGACGCAGTTTGATGACGGCGCTCCGCAGGAGCAAATTATTCAGGAAACCCAGATGGAAACCAATGCACCCCGGGAGAACGACACCAGCGAAGAAAATTTTGCTAAAATGGAGGCGGAAATGGCTGATATCGTCAGCCCCAGCCGTGGCGACATCATTAAGGGCATTGTGGTTGAAGTACACGATGATGACGTAATGGTGGATGTTGGCGGCAAATCTGAAGGAATCATTCCCTTAAGAGAAATGTCGGTAAAAGATGTAAGTTCAGCCAAGCTTCTGGCTACCGTCGGTGAAGAGATCGAAGTACTGGTGCTTAAATGGGATGACGACGGGACGATATTGCTGTCCAAAAAGAAAGTTGATTCCAAAAGAGCCATGGATAAACTGGAGGAGACCTTTAATGAAGGCGGCATAGTTGAGGGTACGATTACTTCAAGTGTAAAGGGCGGCCTGCTGGTTGATGTCGGGGTAATAGCCTTTTTGCCTGCTTCGCATGTTGAAGATGGTTATGTCAAAAACCTTGATGAATATATTGGCAAAACATACTCGTTTAAAATTATCGAGTTTAACCGTAATAAAAAACGGGGTTCTCAAATTGTTTTATCCCGGAAACAACTGGTTGAAGCCGAAAAATCCAAACTGAAAGAACAGTTCTGGGCAACTATCGAAGAAGGCCAGGTATTGAAGGGCAGAATAAAACGTCTGGTAGATTACGGTGCTTTCATTGATTTAGGTGGTTTTGAGGGTTTGCTGCATGTTTCCGAAATAGATCATGTGCGTGTCGAACATCCTTCTGCGGTATTTAATGAAGGCGATGAAATAGAGGTTTATATTCTGGCCTTGGATCGTGAAAAACAAAGGGTTTCCCTGAGCCGTAAAAAACTGTTGAAGAGCCCCTGGGAAATTGTGATGGAAAAATATGCCGAGGGTGACATCGTGGAAGGCAAAGTTGTCCGTATAGCTCCTTTTGGTGCGTTTGTAGAAATCGAACCGGGAGTTGACGGACTGGTGCATATTTCTCAGCTGGCCAATTACCGGGTGGAAAAACCCCAGGATGTGGTAGCTGTTAGCCAGATCATAAGAGTCAAGATTCTGAGTATTGATCAAGAAGAAAAGCGTATCGGATTGTCTTTAAAAGAAGCTGCCGAATCGCTGCAAGAGGAAGAAGTACAGGAATATTTACAGAATCAGGAAGGCCAGGAAAGTCAGGATGACCCTGAAGGTTCGGCTGCAGACGAATAAATCACAGGAAAGGGTTAGCGCCAATGCCGATATTTGATTTTGAATGCAGCGATTGCGGAAATAAGTTTGATCTATTAATAGCCAATAAAGATAAAGACAAGGCACAATGTACAAAGTGCGGCTCACGTAACATAAAACAGCTTTTGTCCATGTTTGCTACTTCCAGTGCCTCTTCCAGCTCTCCGGATTCATGCCAAAACTGTCCAAGCGCTGGTTCAGGTGGCTGAGGCATGCGTTTCTAGGCTGTCAGTTGACAGCCTTTTTCTTTAGGTTAAATGATACATAAAAACCTGGAAAGGAGAGATTGGGCTTTGGATAGAGGGTGGATATTGGATGATGATGATGTGGTTAATATCGTGGAACAAATTAACTTGCGGATTTTAAATGATATCGCCAAAACTTATCATGGCAACGACCATCTCAGCATAGAAATCAGACACAAGGGCGAATCTATCAAAAATCTGCATCAAATGAAGGAAGACATCCATTCTATAGAACGCATTTTTAACGTTACTTTTAATTTCACGCCTGATCTACGTTAAGTGGTGCATTGCAGCGGAGCAATACTGGCAGGCGGCAAAAGCACCCGGATGAAATTCAACAAGGCTTTTGCTGCCATTACGGACAAATCTGTTTATCAAATTATTTTGGAGAAATTTCGGCAATCTTTCGATGATATCATAACCATCAGCAATGAACCACATTTATATGAAACGCCGGGAGCACTTGTTTTTCCTGACGTTTATCCGGGGTTGGGGCCGGTGGCAGGGATTCATTCTGCTTTATACCATGCCCGCTATGAGGCGGTATTCGTTATGGGCTGTGATATGCCTTTTATGGATATGGATTTGGTGGAATACCTGTTTGCTCATTTAGCAGATTATGATTGTGTGGTACCCGAAATTGATGGCAAGCTTCAGCCCTTGTCAGCTATTTACAGTAAAAAATGCCTGCCCGTGCTGACCGATTGTTTAAACCATGACCGGCTGAAATTGATCCGTGTATTTGAAGAATTGAACGCGAAAATTATTGTAGAGAAGGATTTGGCCTCGTTTGGTAATATCCATGAAATCTTTATGAATGTTAATGACCCCGAAGCCTTGGTATTGGCCAGAATGATTGCAGGGAGGTATCTATAATCAGGGGACAAAGAAAAGACGAACACCTTCAGTTGGCCTTAAAGACAGCAGACGGGCCTGACCGGAATGGATTTGCTGATATTGCCCTTGTGCCTGATGCAGTTCCGGAGCTTAATTTGGACGATATTGATCTGGGTACTCATTTTCTGGGGAAAATTCTGGGCTGGCCGATTATTATTAATGCCATGACCGGCGGAACCGGGGAAGCTAAAATGATAAATCATAAATTGGCATCTCTAGCTGCCAAATATAATTTGGCCATGGCGGTAGGTTCACAAACGGTGGCGCTGGAAGACCGGCAGCTGACAGAGAGTTTTACCGTAGCCAGGGAAGCCAATCCCCATGGCATTTTGATTGCCAATGTTAGTGCCAATTGTCCTGCTGAAAAAGCGCTCCAAGCAGTGCAGATGATTGCTGCTGACGGTCTGCAGCTGCATTTTAATCTACCGCAGGAGCTGGCGATGGGCGAAGGTGATCGCCATTTCAGAGGGATGCTGGATAATCTTAATGAGATTGTTGTCAAGTGTCCGGTGCCGGTCATAGCCAAAGAAGTCGGCTTTGGATTTGCCCGCGAAAGTGTAGCCAAAATTCATGCCCGTGGAATCAACATTTTTGATTGCAGTGGCAAGGGCGGCACTAATTTCATGGCTATTGAAGATCAGCGCGGCGGAATGTTTGACCAGAACTTTTATGATTGGGGTATATCCACCGCAGCCAGTCTGGCTGAGATCGTTGCTATGCAAATGCCGATTCAGGTGGTTGCTTCAGGTGGTATCAGGTCAGCCGTTGATTCTGCCAAAGCTTTGGCTTTAGGGGCTGATATGGTTGGCATCTCGGGTTTTTTCCTGAAGATCCTGCTCAATGACGGTTATGCAGAGCTGGAACGCAAGTGGGAACGATTTTTATATCAAATCAAGGCCGTATTTTTAATGACCGGAGCCTCAAACTGCATGGAAATCAGAAAAAAACCGCTCTTAATTTTCGACCGGACGGCACAATGGATGAAATTGCGCGATATAGATCCGGCCCAATGGAGCAGCAGATAAATAATCCTGACAAACAAAATAATAATAAAGCTGAAAAATGAGTCTGGGCGGGCTCATTTTTTTTATTTTCTGCTTTCCGGTATATAACCTCATAAAAATTTTACGAGGGGGGAACAATATGATTGAAAAATAGCCAATAGGAAAGGAAGGAAAAAATATGTGGAATTTTCCCGCCGGTATGATTGCACTAATCGTTGTTTCCATCTTAATATACTTTGGCGTTGCCCATCGGGTTTTAGATCGAATGAGAATGAACGATAAAACTGCGCTGGCGGTGATTGCCGCTATCATTGTCGGAAGTTTTATTGATATTCCGCTGGGAGCCAGAGTTACCATCAATTTAGGGGGATCCATTGCAGTAATTCTTGCCTTATATGTCCTGTTGGGGGCTGGTACAGGCTATGAAAAAATACGTGCCCTCGTGGCAGCAGCAATTACTGCGCTGGCCCTTTATTTGGCCGGCCGCTTTCTGGGGGCTGAGCCGGAGCAGATCTTTATCGATCCTATTTATCTGTATCCGTTGATTGCAGGTATCGTTGGATACCTGGCCGGACGTTCCCGGCGCGGTGCATTTTTTGCCGCTGTCATAGGTGTTTTCACGCTGGATGTGGGGCAATACTTCTACCTTGTAAGCACCGGCGTAAGAGGTACTGTTCACATTGGCGGCGGGGGCGCCTTTGATTCCCTGATTTTAGCGGGAATCCTGGCGGTATTGCTGGCCGAATTAATCGGTGAAAGTCTGGAACGGCTTCAGGGTGGGCCAAAGACTGAAGACCGTCCGGAAGAATTAATGAAAAATCTGCGTGCGCCTGAACCGGCCCGCAAGCCACAGACAGAATCTGCAACAGAATCCACAACAGAATCCGTAACAGAATCTTCACCGGAACGGGGTGATGAAAATGAATAAACATTTCCTGAAATTTATTATTTGTTTAGCCCTGTTCCTTTTTGGGCTGACCAGTGTAGTCGCCGCTCAGAATGATATGCCTGCCAATACGTATTGCAGTCTGGTCGATGAACAAAACCGTGTGATCCATCAGACCGGAACGCAGGTTTATGCAGGAGATGTTTATATTGCTGCTGATAATTCGAAATATAAAGTGGTAGAAGTTACCGGCAACACTGCCCGCTGTATTTACCAGGGCCAGGAAAACATGCCGGTTTTGGATACAGCCTGGCTTGATCAATCATTGTTGGAAGGCGCGGCGGTGCCGGTAATCGGTAAAAAATCCAAGGGTACGATTGCGGTTTATCATACCCATAGCGATGAATCCTATGTACCCAGCGACGGCAAGGAAAGCATTAACGGCAATGGCGGTATTTACGACGTAGGCGAGGTTTTCGTTAAACAACTTAAAGCCCAGGGTTTCAATGTTATTTATAACAAGAACAATCACAACCCCCACGATATAAATGCCTATAACCGTTCCCGCAAAACCGCCAGTACACTTCTAAAACAAACCCCTACCGCTATTATCGACGTTCATCGCGATGCTGTACCTCCGGGAGAATATCAAGCCCAAGTCAAAGGTCAGAATGTTACCAAAATTAAACTGGTGGTAGGCCGTACAAATCCCAACAGCCAGACCAATCTGCAATTTGCCAAAAAATTAAAAGCGACCATGGACAAGGTGACTCCGGGACTTTCCGAAGGTATATATATGGGCAAAGGAGATTACAATCAGGATCTGAGTCCCCGGGCTATGTTGATTGAAGTCGGTGCCCATACCAACAGTAAAGAAGAAGCAGAAAAAGGAGTTAAACTTTTTGCTCAGGTCTTGCCGGCTGCATTAGGAATGGCCAGCACCAGTGGTACGGCGGCCAATACTGGCACAGCCGCCCAAAAACCTGCCGCTCAGGATGACCAGGGATCAACTACCACCTTGATCATATTAATTGCCGTGGTAGCCATTGTAATCGGGGGGTACTTCCTGCTTAATCGCGGTCCTTCAAAAGGTTAGAAGATGGAATCTTACCTGATTGTAATCCTGGTTGGACTCTTAATTGGCTTTGTGGACAGATGGGTAATGCTACGCAATGATTACCGTCATTATCCAACCTATCCGCATGGCCATCTTACCCATCTGACCATGGGCTTTATTGCTGCCGGACTGGGCGCCATGGTGGTTCCGGCCATCAGCAAACCTGATTATGTTGCGGTTACATTTCTGGCGCTGGCGGCCCAGCAGTTTCGGGACGTTCGCAATATGGAAAGAGAAAGTCTGGGCAAACTTGATGATAACAAGCTGGTGGAACGCGGCAACGATTATATAGAAGGAATTGCCAAGGTTTTTGAAGCCCGCAATTATCTTTGTATGATAACCGCGTTTATCAGCAGTTTAGTAACCCAGATCTGGTCCTGGCCATTGGGGATAGTAGCCGGACTTATATGTATTTTATTTTCCTTAAAAATGATGGCTGGTCGGCAATTAGGTGAACTTATTGAGGTAAACAGCGGAAAATTACATTTTAACGGATCGCTGTTGATGGTTGATGATGTTGTAATAATGAATGTGGGACTTCCCGCCACCCGTCAAAAAATATTGGCTGAGGGACTCGGAATCGTTATTCATCCGAAAAATGATGATGCCCGCATGACGCTGGATAATATTGGCCAGCGGATGGCTATCATATATGACGTGGTATCCATATTGGGTACAAAAATAGAAATAAATGAGACGGAACTGTATCCCATGGCTAGAAAACATCCTGACAAGGGGTATCTGGTGTTTTTTATTGTTCCTAACGAACCGGATATGGAATCTCTTATAGAAATTGTTAAAAAGGTACCGCTATTGGAATCTGCCCAGGGAATTGGACTGAGCAGTCTGGCGGGCAGAAAGGCGGCCGACTGATGAATGAAACAGCATTAACCCATTGTATTCTGGCTGCGGTATGCCTTGAGCCGGAAAAAGTATGCGGCGCATGTCCGATTTTTATTGCCGCCAGTCAGGAAGAGCAGCAAAAAACAAGTCTGCTGCTAGCGCGAATACTGGGCGGCATCGTTCATGATCTGGAAAACGGAGTATTTATCATCGTAAAACATTAATTTCATTAAGGCAGGATAAGTGATGAAAATTATTTACCACTGTTTTGGCGGCTCACATTCTTCTGTAACTGCGGCAGCACTGCATTTGGGTCTGCTGTCAAAAGAAAGGCTTCCCACCGCCCAAGAACTTATGGCGCTACCTTACTATGACAAGACCAATGATGATGATTTCGGCTCCATACATTATATGGGCCGGGACGAGAAGGGCAATGAAATTTACATTTTGGGTAAAAAAAGCCTCGGTAACCGATTCAGCCATTTATTGATGGGAATTGCTGAAATGTTGGGCAAGGAAGATCAGATAATGGTCGTAAATGTAATGGAGCGGGTGAACATGAGCATGAAACTGGGCGGATTTACTTCCAGAAGGGTCAGTATGCCCGTTCTGGGCCGTCCGGTTGTTATTCAGGGAACCCGGCAAGCGTTTGCATCCTTGGTAAATATGGTTGAAGTAATAAAAATAAGGATCCTTGATCTTAAACAGAGGTGAAATGATGAATATTATATTTTTGGGAACAACCGGGGTTCATCAAACGCTGCTGGCAGCAGGTATGTATATTGACCCGAAATTTAACCGCAGTTATCATACTCTTTCTTATTTTAATGATTACCAGCAGGAAGCCGGCGGTCATCCTATTTATATTGGAAGAGATTATGCAGGTAGACGGGTTCATTCCCTGGGAGTGGGTGCGGATGTAGAAATGGTCAGCAAAACCATTAACCAGCTGCGCATTATTTTAGACAGCCCCGCAGGAGAGTTGCAATTAATTCCCATCATGATAAAATCACAGCGCCTCATCAGTTGGTTGCATAAGTTTGCCCGGTTGGCCTGGCTGAAACCGTTATCATCATATCTGATTGCTCTCCTGCTGAACCGGGAATATGATCAAATCAGGCAGCAAATTCCCCACTTAACTAATTAGTAATGAACCGGCGAGGTGGTAATATACCTGACCTGATGTTTTATCATCAATTGTTTTCCTATCTTGCTAACATTTATTTTTTCATCCATAATAAAAATTGAATTTGTCTCTTCAGGAAAGGAAAACCAAAGTGGCAGTTGAAATAATTGATGTCAGGAATGACAGCATTGGCGCCGAAATGGAAATTGAAACCGGAGATATTCTTTTGTCAGTTAATGGTCATCCGGTCAACGATATTTTGGATTTTCAGTTCTTTACCCAGGATGAAAACCTGTGGCTTAAAATCCGCAAGCTCAACCAGGAAATTTGGGAGTTGGATATAGAAAAAGATTTTGA
>JAAYCZ010000118.1 GCA_012729495.1 Syntrophomonadaceae bacterium
ATTGGTGCCACCCCCTATAGACATCCTAAACCTTAACGCGGCGTCAATGTCAACGGGAAATATTACTTTTTTGCCGGCCGATAAATACCGGCAACGGCAGACTTGTGGTAATATATGTAATAATATGGAGGGGCTGACGGAGATGGGATTATAAAGTGGAATAAAAGCAAAGACCAATCGGTGGGGTGTTAATAGGTGGCTAAAAATGAAAACAATAAGATCTGTACTGTCTGCGGAAAAACTAATAATATTGCAAATGAACGCTGCATAAAATGTAATTCATGTTTATTGGAAGGAATGCAGTCGGGAAATATTACGATCGATAATAAAACCATAAAAAGATTTAGGAGCTTGAACAGCGGCCCTGATATAATCTGCCCGGTCTGCAAGACCCGCAATAAATCTATTGCCAAGAATTGTACACAGTGCGGAGCCTGGCTCCTGGACGAAATCTGGAAAGCCGACAAAGCTGACGATGGATATTCACATAGACTTCCGTCAAGAAAAAGGTTTGCATCTTCTAAATCCCAAAAAGAAAACAGACCGGCCTCACAAACCAATTGGTTCGGGTGGCTGCTACTAGTATTTGCCGCATTTTATTTACTGGCCAGGGTTATTCAGTAATTCGAGAAGTATTATTGATTTGATTACGCTGGGATAATGTCATACATGATTGCAATTCACAGTTGGCCTCCCGGTTCTGGACTATCTTGTAATCCTTACCCACAATGCCCAGCGCCTGATTATCCGATACTCTTATATTGGCGAAATAGTCCTCAATTATATTTCCATCTACCTGAACTGGACGGCGGATAACTTCCCAGTCCAAGCCTGCAATCTTTAAAGCCGCTGCGCTATCAAGTGATGTTTCAACTTTTAATCCCCAGCCCATGCCAGGGAACTTCCCGGTAATAAAACATTGATTCCACCTCATCTCTGCTACCTCCATTCTATAATTCAGTATTATAAATATACTTCATTGTTATGACAGGATAGTGTCATTCATTAATGTATAGTGATATTTATAGAGGGGATAAGGCGAGTTGAATAAATGGGTTGTATGATTATCCTTCTACAAGATAATCATACAACCCTGTTTAAATTAGAAGAAATACCAATTATGCAAAATTCTCAACAAAAGACTGACTAGTCTCACCAACCGACTGACAATTAACAACATCCCGAAAAATCCGCAATGTATTTATAACTTTGGCAGGATTTTGTTAGAAAAAATAGAAATATATTCTATAATGATGTGGTGGACAGAAAAAACTTATAAACCGTAAAACTAAAGTGTAATTTGGATTAGCGGCATCAACGGAGCGGTAAGCAGCTACTGCGGTTAGATAATCGTGACCGAACGCGTATTCCGGACACGGTATAATATGCCAATTATATATTAAATGGAAAGATAACAAAGGAAGGTTTAGATTATGCTAGATTTTATTGCCATTAGCATGAATAGCATTACCGATGTTTCTAATGGGTATTTATTAAAAGATATAGTTTGGCAGGGAGATGATTATGCTTGGAAGCGAGGTGTCTAGATGAAAATTAGTTCATTAAATCAATTCATGCAGTGGTATCTTAACACTGCTGACGATGAATTAATTCGGCGTATTTATATAGTTTTAAGAGGGGGAAGTGAAGAACTTTCGATAGATGGAAATGCGCGCCAAGAATTACGGAAAATGTGGAAGAGCAGGTATTGGGGAAAAAGGATCACCGAGGTGCTACAGGAGGAGCATGAAGACGTAATTAAAGATGTAAATTCCAGGGAAAGAGAAGAGTTGCGCGGTGACCTGGATAAACTGGAGGAGCAACATGACCTAAGAGGATTAAGTTTTGCCCTTATAGTAAATCCGGATAAGTACACCCAGGAAATGGGGTTCAAATTTTTAAATGATAAACCGGATGAGTTATTGACACTACCCCCACCAATACCACCATCTCCCATAACCAATAAACGCAAAAAGAAAGCAGCACCATTTAGAGCCAGGAATAACATTAAGCTAAAGGCAGATATATCGGATATCCTGGATGAAACAATTGATAATGTGGCAAATGGGAAGATGGACTTTGATATTACTAAGATTAAAGATAAACTGCTATCTCTATTAGAGGCGATTGATGAATATGAAAATCGAAACAAGGTTTGGTTACAGTATGAAGAGCTTTTTATTACCTTACTGGAGGCTTTGGAGGGTAGTCTCGCAGAGGTTCTGAGTTTCGTAGGGCTGGATACCGTAACTTTGTTTGATTTAAGGTTGATACGTACCATATCTCCTGATAAATGGCCAGTTACGTTAGAAGCTTTGGAAGGACTGCAACAAAACTGTGCGGAAGTAACACAACGGATGGCGCCTCAGCCCACCAGTATGCAGGACATGAAGGATAATTATGATCGGTTGCAGGTCCTCAAGGAAGAAATAGAAAAATATCTGAGCATAATTGATGAATGTGGTATATTCATTATCGATTTAACTGATGACGATACTGATGTGCAATTGGAGGCAGAGCTAACCCAGGACAAATATGAACATGAAGATGAGGATGAGGATGAAGAGGCAGAGGCAGAGGCAGAGGAAGAGGAGGAGGAAGAGCCTGAAGCTTGCGAGGAAGATGATTCTGGTAATGATATTCAAAAAACGGATGAAACAGGGTCTACAGCAGCATCAGTAACGCTGGATACTAATCAGAACGAAGCATCGAATAACCTGGAAGAGATTAAGGTTTCTATCCTTAGCAACGAATCACCTGATGTTGACAAAACCCCGCAGGACAATGGGTTAGAACACTCCCCCTCCGAAGACCAGGAAATTAATTCGCCCCCGAATGCACCTGTTATGACCGAAAAATCGATACCAGAGGCGAAAAAAGACAAAGACATTACTCCAGAATTACCGGAACCGTCGTTTACTCGCGGTCAAACCGGTGAAAAATTAGCTAATGGTACGACCTCAGGTCTATACAATGAAACCTTATGGGTAATGCTCTCTGAGCGGAACCTACCAGCCGCCTATTGGCTTGCTCGGGAGTATGAGGATAAAGTTGAGACCGGAGAAAACGAAACGATTATTCCTTCGGACATATTATTGGCTTCCTGGTTATCGGAACAAAACCGGTGGAATGAGCCCGAAATTATCACTCGTATGCACAATATCTGTTATGAACATCCTGAACCTAGTAAGAAATTATATGATCTTATAGACCAATCCCATTATGCCCTGGCCTGCTGGCTTACGGCTATAGCTGCACCTGCAGTTTTACAGGCTCCATCAACCCTGAGCTTGGGATGGCTGGAAGAAGCCCATACGCAATTGAAAAACTCCAACTCCCATTTATTTAAGATGTTAGATGCTATTTGCAATTATGCCATATCTGGTCAGGCGATTAACCCGATATACCTACAGGAGGCGCTGCAGACCAAAGACTGGCAAATGAGTTGTAAGCAAGCTACCGCCAATGTAACCCGCTGGCGGGAGATGGCAGGTAAACGACGTATAGAATATAAACCGGCAGTCGAGGTATACAAATATCTTGCTGGAGACCAGAGTCCCTTTACCGACATCTTTAAAATGCTGGAAAACGATGATTATACCAGGGCGGAGGAAACCCTTACGCATATTAACAGCTTGAGCGACCGAAAACAAATAGAGTCCTTTATACATAGCACAATTCGTGAGCTGTATGATAGTGGTTCAGTCCGACCCATTATACATGGTCGGGCAAATGAGCAACTAATCAGGTTGCTGGAGGAACTAAGGATTTCATTATTGGAATGGTATACAGGAGCGAAATACAGCCTTTCCATTAGAGAGAGTAACAATTGGTTACGACAGCAAACTGAGCAATTGGTAAAAACCTTACAAGAGCTTTGGCCTTTAGTACAGAAGGAGATGCAGGAGAGTCGTACACAGGCCAGAGACAACAACCGGCAACATAAAATGGTTATAATAGATCTTTCCTTATATATTTTAAACAGATTAATGACTTTTCTTGCGGGACATTCATCTTATCCATCCTATCCTGCTACTTGGTACGGGCTTGGTGCTCCCTTACTTTTGCTTAAAGATTCGCCTCTACAAGAAGACCAGACTATTAATATTGATGATTTTTTTCAACCGGTTGAACCACTGTTAGTTGCCATACAGGAAGGTAGAACCCTGGAGCAGGTTGTAGCCCTGCATATTGATCAGAAAGATTTATTATTGTTGGAAATGGTTTTGGAGCAAATGAAAATTATTGGTATTTCGGAGACAAATATTAAAAATGACCTTCCTAACTATCAGTTAGAATGGCAGCGTTTAGTCAAACGCCGCTGGGAAGATGTTAGAGACCAGTTGGAGCAGTCACGTATTGATCATGTAGTTAGTGAAGAAGATTACACTGAGTTTGATGGGATATTATTATCTATAGAACATTCTAACTCCGAACGTTACGGACAAATATTAGCTGCTCTGAATGATACCGAATTAAGGTTAAAAGAACTGCGCGAAGCCAGATTATTATCACTGGGAAGTATAATAGATGAAATACGGGGTCAGTTATTGCCCCATGCAGAAGGATTAATTACTTCTGATAATTCATATCAAAAAGCTCTACAATACCTGGTTAAGGCCGAAGAATATCTAACCGATGGACAACTACCATTGGCTGATGAATACATCCGCTTTGCGGAAAGGGTATTAGAGACAGGCCAGGTAGAAGACATCGACCAGAAGGATGCCCCTTCCTTTATAGATGATTTTGTGCAGATACTACCAGGTTTATATGATTATTTGGAAAAAGAGAGAGATACCTGGACCGTATTGCAACAATTAGCTAAAGGGAAGTCTTTTGCCGGTCTGGATATGAGAAGGGTTCGTAGAAAACAGCTTGATGAAGTGTTAGTAGCCATGGAAGCCTGGCGCAAACTAAAATCCGCCAATGAAATAATCAGACATACCACCATCGAAGCAAACCTGGCTGAAATTCTTCAATACTTGGGTTTTAACCATCCTACAATTAAACAATTAGCTCAGGATAACAACTCAATACATTATGCAGTGGAAATGGCAGCGCCTTCCTCCTGTCCCCTGCCCGAGTTTGGGTCACAAGCAGGCGGTTATTATGATGTAGTAGTGGTTGCCGAACGCCCACCTATTGGTAGGATAGGGCATTTATTGGATAGTTATGGATTAAAAGGCAGGCATCCTATAATAATCTATTTAGGCCGTGTTACCATTTTACAACGGCAAGAATGGAGTAGTTATTGTTACCAGGAAAAATTGACAGCCTTACTAATTGATGAACTGCTGCTCTATTATTTGGCTACTCAACGTGATGACCGCTTACCTGCTGCCATATCCTGTGCCATTGCCTGGGGATACGCTGTGCCCTACCGTTCTTTTGGGGTAATCCCTCCTGAGCTTTTCAAGGGCAGGAGGGAAATGATTAGTCAACTGGGAACAGCCGGTGGTGCCTGCATAGTCTATGGAGGACGGCAATTAGGAAAATCCGTGCTGCTGCGCTCCGTACAACATAAATACCATCATCCGGACCTGGAAACATATGTTCTCTATGAAGATATTCGTAATCTAGGGGACCCGCAAAGTGTACAGGATAATGACAAATCAAGATTATGGCTGCTTTTACGGCAACAAATGGTGGCCAGCGGCCTTTTGACAGATCGCTGTCAGGAAGATCCGGACATCATCATGGAAGCAGTCAAGAAAATGATGGAAAAGTGTCCTAACCGCAGGATCATTCTATTACTGGACGAAGCTGACTCATTTTTAAATGCGGATGCTATTACCAACTTTGAAGATGTAAATCGTTTGCGCCGCCTAATGGATGAAACCAGGCGCAACTTTAAGGTAGTACTGTGCGGACTGCATGGAGTTCAACGCTATTGTTCAGGAGAAAACCATCCCTTTGCCCAAATGATGGATAAACCAGTCGTTGTCGGACCACTGGAACCGCTATCTGCCACAATGTTAATTGAACAACCCATGAGTGCAGTCGGTTTCAGCTTCAGTAGCGAGGAAAGCCACAGAGCCGTTTTAAGAATTTTATCCTATACTAATTATCATCCTGCACTAATACAGCATTTTTGTGCCGAGATCATCAAACTGGTACGCAAAAAACAGCATCAACCACCTTACCGGGTAACAGTAAGTGATGTCGAAGCAATCTATCGCCAGGAGGAAGTAAGGCGGGTCATGAACGAACGCTTCCAATGGACACTGGCACTCGATACCCGTTACGAGACCATAGTTTACTCTATGATTGAGGAACAATACCAGGAACGGGACGGATTCCGCAGAGAATTCAGCGCCTCTGAAGTCCTGGAATACTGCCGTCTGTGGTGGCCTGAAGGATTCGCATCCCTGGCCTTGGAGGAACTTAAGGCGCTATTGGAGGAACTGATAGGGCTGGGGATTCTAGTAAAAAGGACCAGCGGTTTATACCGGTTGCGTAACGCCAATGTAGTTAGAGGTCTGGGTTCCGAACGGGAAATTGAAGAGAAGCTGCTGCTAATTTCACAGCGCCACCCGGACGGAATTTTTCAGCACAACAGCCAATTGCGAATGGTTTTAGAACCGGAAACCGGCAGGCGTAGTCCCTTAAGTATTGCTCAGGCCAATTCACTGACTCGATATAAGCCCGGGGTGGGAATGGTTTTTGGCTGCAAGGCTCTAGGATTGGAGCTGGTTCCTGATACCCTAAAACAGATAATTGCTGCTGAAGCACCCAGAGCAGGACTGAGATATCGGGTGGTGGAACTTCCGCCAGAAAGAATTACAGATATACAAGTCCTGGAATACTTGAACCGTCTGGTACGTAAAGACATTCCCGAGCGGGTACTGATTTATGCTTTTGCTTCCCATTTAGATTGGCAAATGATAAAACTACCGCAGATGTTGGCCGAGATAGCTGAAATGGTAAAAAGAGTGGGAAAACGTCATCCCCAGGTAAGCTTTATTCTCTTAATGGATGCGCAATCAACCCGTAAATGGTTGCTGGATTCCGCTTATGATAAAGCGGAAATCGACACGGAAAGTATCTGCCGACTTAGTCCATGGGATGCATATAACATAAGAAGTTTCTTATCTTCGCGCGAGATGTTGGATAGTGAGGAAGTGGTAAAAACAGTTCTAGCTGGAACCGGTGGTTGGCCCTGGCTATTAGAGAAACTTTGGAATAGTGCCGATGGATCTGTTTTCGATATCAGATCCCTATTAGAAACATTGGAGAATCAATTGTGGCAGGATGATAGGATATTAAGTAGCGCCTTTGTCAAAGCATTAGAGATAGATAAGATTGATGGTGGGCAAGACCTGCTTAATATGATTTATGAAACAGGTGAGACCAATAAATATGAAATTACGGAGTTAGCTCACATAAGTGAAAATCCTGTTTTAATGGCAATGAGTGAATTGGAAGTGCAGATAACGGCAGAAGCATTAGTTCGCACCGGCCTTCTCATGGAGACAGCTGGTGGATTTGTAGCTGAGCCTGTGGCCATGAAGGCGGTGGCTTTATGTCGCTCATAACTGACGGGTATCATGAGTATATTGCCTTTCCGGAACCTCGTCGGCGAATTCGGGATATCGCTGGGCAATTAATTGAAGGTAAGACTATTATTTGGTTTTTCCCTGAAACCATTGATCCAGAGGTTTATTGCCAGGAGGTTCTATATACTTGCGAATCTGCCGGTATGATATGCAAGAAGATAACACTTATGGAGTGGCAGGAAAGTGAAAATATATTACCGGCAGAGGTACTAGCGGCAAGCATGATAGACGATAAAACATCATTATATAGCATAGCTGACATTATGGCGGCTGAGAATCTGCCAGAGATTAGTTTGGTTTTAGGGGTATATGAGTGTGCCGAGCAGGATCAGGAACTGTGGTGTAAGGCGATAAACGAATGGGTAAGCGAAGGTAAAAAGAATCAAGCTTGTTCAATATACCAAAATCCTGCAGCTTTACTAATCCCGCTGCATAATACCATGCTGGAGGAACGTTTAGTTGTGGATGTTTTTCTCGGCTTTGAATGGTTTTGGGGGTGGTATTCCCAGGCCGAATTAAGACTGATTGCACGGAGTACCTGTCGTGATCTAGGCTTCAGCACCGAGGGCGCGTTATGGGCTCAATATGTTTTTGTTGAACTAGCCGGACTTGATCCCGATTTACTGAAGTGGTTACTGTTAAATGGTTCAATCCGGGATGGAGTAGCAGAGCTAATTAATTGCCTCTGTAGTTATGGAGAAAAACAAGGTTGGGATAAGCAGTGGTTGACACAAACGTTATCAACCGGTTACACGGGCAACCTGGCACGGCAGCATAATTCAACACTGTGCCCTCCTCGTTCCCTAATCCCAATATGGGAAAAAGGAATCCTTAATGGAACACCCGAAGACGGTATCTTGCTCAGCTCGGCCGCCCTGGCTATGCTGGGACGTAAACATGAACTGGAGCACCGTGTTTGGACAGGTCAGGCCCGTCTGTTATTACCACTACTAGATGAAGCACGGCGAAAAAGCTGTCTTTATCTCCTGGAGCAGTTCCAGGATTGGTCTGCCTATTGTAAAGAACAAGCAGGTATATATGGACGGGGGGAAGCTGACGAAATCGATGATTCCGGCCTGGCGGAATACGCTACTATTGAAGCCTTTTTAAATAAACGGTCATGGAACAACCCCAGAAGTAAACGTCTATTGGATTCTGTACATAAGCTGCGCTCGGTTCGCAACCAGCTTGCCCATTATCGGTCTCTTAGCGGAGAAGATTTTATAAATACTCTAAAACAAATTAATGTGCTGCACAATATTACCAGTTAGAATCTAAATAAAGTGGACTTTATTTAGTGTTACATTGGGATTCGTTGTAACACTGGCGTAATAGCCCTGCTTCTCTTAATTAATATTTTAACACTGGTAACTTAAATTATTTCGCAGGTCCAATTGCCGGTATCTGTTCCTTCTCTAAGGGCTATCCTGGAAACTGCTTTGAGAAATGTTGACTCCTCATCCAACGTTTATATTATTAAATCGTCAAATTGAGGATGGTTAAATGAGAAGAATTTTTGGTCAGGCAAGAGGTCAGTCAACTGAATAGATCTTCCCCCAATAGCAGGAATATTGTTGTTTTGGTGAATTATGTAAGTACGTAAGCTTATTATTTCTCTTATAGGAGCATTCCTGTAATCCTTAAAAGCGGTCTTTGAAAAAAGAGACGCCCGCTAATACAATTGAATTGTGCTGATCACGGCCAGAAAGGCACAAAACAATTGCAAGAGGAGGCGTCCCTATATGAAAAGTACACAAAACGAGAAGATTTCGCAAATCAAAATTACAACTCTGGTAGTAGGTATTGATGTCGCCAAGGAAACCCATTATGCTAGAGCCTTTGATTACAGGGGGATAGAGCTATCAAAGCTGCTTAAATTCAGCAACACTGCAGAA
>JAAYCZ010000119.1 GCA_012729495.1 Syntrophomonadaceae bacterium
ATGACTCTTTTAATTGCCATAAGGTTTTCATACATCCAGTTCAGATATTTTTCCTTGTCCCAGACATCTCCGTACATTTTTTCCTCAAAGGCTTTCAGCTCATCGCTATCCAGTTCCTGTTCTGCCTGGGCAATAGCCTCAGCAATTTTGGGGTTGCGGCGGATATACACCTTCTTTGCATAATCGGCTCCGCTGGCAAAGGGTGGGTCTATATATACTAAATCTACCTCTATACCATGCTCTTTCAAATATGCACAGGCCGATACGCATTCACCGCGTATTACCAAGTTGCCATATTTGTTTTCTCCAACAGTTTCCTGCTTTTCCATCTCATAAAGGGGCATACCACGCTGTAGCGTCATTGCAACATCATTAGCACCTTGGTATTTTAATATCCTGTTAAAATTACCCAGAACCGCTTGCCCTTCTACCGGTTCAGGTATAAAAGGCACGTACTTGATAGCCATTTTATTCTTCCCCCTCAAAGAATTCACATATCGTCTTGTGAGTTTTCAAAATGCGTTCTTTTTCCGTTAAGCTGTCTTCCAAATACAAGTACTCAAAGCGGTTGTAGCCAAAAGCTGTATTATTCTGCTTTTTGAACTCTGTATCAGTGAAAGTGCGCTTACCAACAAACGTCGGATCATTAGCATAAATCTTTCCCTTGGTTTCTACAATAATCGCTTTATGAATCAGCCCATCCTTACGCTTGATAATCAGGAAATCCGGCGTATACATGCCAATATATTTCCATTTACCGGAATCTGATTTATAACATCGTATTTTGAAATCAGTCAAAGTACGGTCACCGTTATAATATACCTCAAGTCCCTTTGTCTTCAATTCAGGTAAGCTGAGTATCTCCTCCAGAAATGTCTGCTCAAAGCCGCTATCAGTTTTATATGGCAGGTAATGGAAAGAATGATCTTTGGCAGGATGGGAGAAATTTTGTTTGCGCAGCGTGTCTGCCATAGCGGTATTTCCTGTTTCCTCAAGGGTTTTAACAGCCTGCAGGATTTCGGGTTTAACCTTCAACTTGCCTTTATCATCTAGAATAATATTCTCGACTGTTTTCTGGTCAGGATAATAATCGCTGACATTTTCTGTATGTATTTCTGAACTGAAATTTGTTATATTCAGAAGACTGGCTTCATAGGGTATCAGCTCTTCCTTCGTAATAAATGAGCGTTTTTCATAAAACGCCTTACGAATATTAGCTTCAACAATATCCCGGTTGAATCTGGAGCTATAAAATCTTGAACCGTTCTTTTCATAGGTAATGGTGTTAAAAATATCCTTTAGCAATTCTGAATGATTGTTTAACTGTTGCATAGTAACAAAACCGAAACTGGCCTTAGATATTCCATAAATCCAGGCAGTAAAAGCAGCGGACGTATTCCCCTTCTCTTCAGTAAGAACTTCTGTGTTGATTACTTTCATTTCAAAGTCAGTGGTCTTCACAATATTGGCATATTCAGCTTTTTCAGCCGCGGATTTTATCTTTTCCGCTGTATCAGTATCGATATCTACGGCTAAGGTTTCGTAGTTAACTTTCAGCTGATAATACTTAACTTTAGGCAGTTTCAAATAATCTGTACGGTCAAACCGTTTCAGAGCGATTTTTGAATTATCGGTTGAAGAAAATTCACGCAGCGAAATGCGCTGCTGCTGTTGCAGCTGCGTATTCAACTTCTCCGCATTGCTGTCATTCAGATAAATCAGGGCAGATTCAGGTTTTCCTTTTTCTACTTGGCGCAGGCATCGGCAGGAGGTTTGCAAAACCATGTTTTTAGGACAATCACCTTCCTGAGATAGAATAATCCCGGTAAGGCTTCGGCAATCCCAGCCTTCTTTGCCGATTTGTACAAGCAAAATGATTCTCATCTTTGAAATCGATTTGTCCAGAATTTCAAACTGCATCTGGCTGTCAGCGGGTTGAGGGTATCGTTTGTTACCCTTATGGTATTTTAAGATAACATCTGAAGACATTCCATATTCCGCAACAATACGCGAAACAAGCGGAAAAACCAATTCTTCGAGTTTTTCTATTGTACCGCAGTAAATGCCCAGTTTGGCAACCAATTCTTCGTTATATTTTAAGTCTTTATAGTTATCAAGAAATTCTCGAACGCCCTTTTCAATAATTTGTGAGCTATCAGCCATTTCAGCTATTTTTACTATCGGTTTTTTCAGAAAATTACCGATTCCTTTTAATAACGGGTAATAATAAACGATATTTGATATCTCAGCACTTGCAACCGCCAGTTTACCTGTAACTGATATCTTTTCAGACTTTTCCAAGTAAGGTGTGCCAGAGAAGCCGATAACGGAATTGATGGTGCCATTAGCTGCCCACTTGCTTACCACAGCACGCAGTTTAATTTCGTCACTTACAGCATGATGAACTTCATCAATAAATACTGATAAAGACGGTAACTTACCGATAAGATTACGTAGTTCATTAGCTTGACGGTCTTTCTCATCATCACTTTCTTCAAACATAATGATTTGACCGTTTTTTTCCTGAATACGATCCAAGATCACCTTTTCCGCATTTGTTACCATCACCAAACCGAACAAATCAGAAAAGGGTTGATGGTTAGCGATTTTTTGCACATTTGGGTTCTTTATCTTATTAGATCTACTTGCGGTTTTGCTCTGGTCTAGGACTTCAAATAATATTTTGCGTTTAACATACGAAGCGGATGGTTCAGGAAGAATCCATGACGGATTAAAGTTTTGTATGGTTTTCAGACTTGGTACAACCGATGATTTGAGTCCCGATGGAGCGAAAACAATAAAGTTATGTGCAAAAGCGGGATTATTTGGCTCATTTAATGCAAAATATAAATCCAAATAAATAAAAGCTGCCATGAGATAAGTTTTGCCGGCTCCCATAGGCAGGCTAAATAAATAATCTGTATACGTAATGCCGTAAAAAGCATCTTTAAAAAATTTGCTGTAATCAATGCTTTCGGGAGACTTGCGGATCTGCTTTTCCAACGCTTCTGATACTTTCCTGCCTTCATCATTTTCTAGAGAAGCGTATTCAAAAAGAGCCGCAGCAGCAGGCTCATTTTCCAGAAAAGCTCTGGCTGCACCTGATAATTCTATCTTATTCAAATCCAAATTATTGAACGTACCGCTGCGAAAAAGATATTCAAGTGGTTGATTCTCACAACCTATTTTAAGAAAAAGGTAGGTCTTAATGGCTTCAATTTGCGCATCACGCATCTGCCCAGTTTGAATGATATAATCAATGAGATTATTGATAGCAAATTTCTCAGAATTATACCATCTATCTTTTGCTGTGTTCAGCATTTTATGAAACATTATATTTCCTCCGAATGATAATTTGTTTTTCATCGCATCCTTAAAATGGCATCTAATGCCGAATGCGACCGGAAAGCAAGCACAACAATCTGAGGATGTTTTTTATTTTTAGCGGGATGATAAATCGGCCTCCCGCACTTCGGTAATGATCCTGGTGATTCCTGCATCGGACGGGCATATGGCGATACAGCGTCCGCAGCCGGCACAAAGAGGTTTGCCGTAGCGCTGCGGATAAAAATGCAATTTATGCAGGAATCGGTGGCGGAATCTTTCCGTAGCTGCTTCCCGTGAACTTACGCCCCCTGCACTTAACACTTTATTTTTATAAGCACAGCTTTCCAGACAGCTGAATTCGTACCCCGCTTCATGCCAGTGAGCGGCCTGCAAATCGAGGCAATAACAGGTTGGACAGTCATACGTACAAAGTGCACAGCGCTGACAGGCTTCCGAATACTTTTCCCAGAGGGGATGATCGTTCATTGCGCCTATTTTTTCCATGACCCCGTCAAGATCTACTTTTAGGCTAAAGGGTAGAGGGTCAGGAAGGCTGACTTCTTTTTCCTCCAACAAATCAGCAATTTGTTCAGTCAGCCGTTCTCCCTTGGGCGAACGGGTTTCCCAAATGTAACCTGTACTGCCTGTATCACGGATGATCACGTCCGCCCCGGCCGGATCGAGCGGATCGACCCCCATTGAACTGCAGAAGCAACTGGAGCCTGGATGGTAACAGGCATTGGCAATAATCGCGGTATGATCCCGGCGCCATTTATATAATTCTGCTCCGGATCCCCCGGCAGAAAAGAATTCATCTAAAAAAGCAATCCCCTGGATATCACAGCTGCGAATGCCAAAAATAATCTTTTCATTTACCGGCTCGAAATCTCCAATCGTATTGAAACTGGTTTTTTCAGCCGGAGAAATAATAATCTGTTTGGGAGGCAAAAATACATTCAGACGATCCAGCACCAGATCATCAAAGTCTTCGTCGTATGTCTGCCAGGAAAAGAATCCTGATCCCGGACCACGCAGCATGGGTACATAAACATCGGCATCCCCGGATAACCTGTCCAATATTTTTTCAACTTCTGCTTTCCTGAAAACCTTCATTTTTTCACCTCTTGCTTAAAATTGAGTATGCCTTACATTTTCGTCCGGGCCCAACCTTAGATGATGTCAATAAAAACCCCACCCGCTAGCACAATCATAGATTCCTGGCGGATCCCGGGAACCTTTTTGTTTCACAATTAAAAAAGCCCAAGGAAAGCAGACGCTTTACCTTGAGCTTTATTATATACTATTTTACCATTCCGGAGGCAGATCGCGCAGTTGTCTGAGGTAATAAACCGGACCGTCCAAACAGATGAACTCGCTGCCGATGTTGCAGCGGC
>JAAYCZ010000120.1 GCA_012729495.1 Syntrophomonadaceae bacterium
ACCAGCCGGCTGAGAGAGTATATGATCAACCATCCGGATGCAGCCCAGGAAGAAGTTATGCAGGCTGTTGGCATCGGCAGTGTAGCCTCCCTGTACAGTATCCTGGCTGGGCTGAATGATGACCGCCAGATATGTAGTAACGGAGCGTATGTAATCTGTAAGGACGGAAAGCGCCTGTTGCTTGATGATATAGAAACGTATCTGCAACAGAAGCCTGATCGCAGCAAAAGCGCTCCCAAATTGGCCGAGCGGCTGCTATACCTCTATTGGTGTCTGCACAACAGTATTCCCGACGGCGGCCTGAGCATCAAAGCCATTGAGAAGGTCTATTTGGATCTGTTTGAGAAAAGCTGTGATTATACCCCGGCAGAAGGTGCCCTGAAAAGGATGATTTATAGAGACCTGGAAACCTTTGCAAATTTGGGGATAGGGGTCGAACGTTCGGAAAGCAGCAAAAAGTACTGCCTGCGGGATGAATATCTTCCCAAACTGAGTTCGGAGAGTGCGGCAGCCGTGTATGTCACCATGTTGCTCTATCGAGGAACGCTGCTGGATGAAGCAACGTTGGGGGCCAAGGAACAGTTTGAAAAAAGCTTTTTCAAGAATTTTCCGGAACGATCCCGGACTCTCAAAGACCGGATCTATGTTATTGGTGATACCCTGGCCCATCCGCAGGAGTTTGGCAATATCCTGGGCAAATTAATCCTGGCAGTAGGAGAGTCTTATCGGGTCAAGCTGACTTACATGACCAATGACGGAGAAGAATCGGCCCGTTTGATCGAACCGCTGGGACTGCTGTGCAAAAGGAATGTTTGGTATTTGATCGCCCGCCGACAGAACAACAAAGAAATGAGGACCTACCGCGTCGATCAGATCCTGCATCTCAATGTGCGGGAAAGCGAAAAGTTTATCTATCCGCCGGATTTTTCTATTCAATCTTATTTGGGATGTAGCTGGGGCGTATTTAATAATGACCAGATTCAGACGGTCAAACTAAAATTTTCCCGCGAGGTAGGCCATCGGGTCAAGAATTTACGTTACCATCCCAGTCAGAAAATATTTTCGGAAGGTGAAGACGGCTCCGTAATTTTGGAGTTTGAAACCTGCGGGCTGGTGGAGATGCAAAGCTGGATTTTACAGTGGGGTACCCAGGTTGAAGTCCTGGAACCACTTGAGCTTCGGAAAGCGATTCTACAGACCGCCCGGGCGATAGTCAGGCAATATGAACCAATCTGACTGACAGCTGCCAAAGGGTATGGATATAAACCGGATTCTTAAACGGGATTTTTCAAGGAGGATAGATTTATGATCAGTAAGGAAATGCTGGAACTGTTGTTTCGTCCGGCCAGTATGCAACGCTGGAATGATCATATCAGGCCCCATACCGGCTTTAGTGAATTGGACAAACAAGCCCACAAAATGGTTTTTGCCTATGTACTGGCCAAAACCGAAGAAAATGATCGAGGAGCCGCAGTAGATTGGCAGCGCCTGATTGAGGGCGGTATTTTTGAATTTTTGCAGCGCAGCATTCTAACTGATCTCAAGCCGGATGTTTTTCACCGTTTGATGGATCAAAAGAGCAATGAACTCAATGCCTGGGTAATCGACCAGATCCATACCAGCGTCGCAAGTGTTAACGGAGAATTTCTGCCCAAACTGAAAGAATATCTTTTTTCTTCTGATTATGCCAAATTTGAAAAGCGCATCTTACGGGCTGCTCATTACCTGGCGACCAACTGGGAGTTTACCATTATCGATCGCATGAATGCGGGCTTCTTCGGTTTGGAGCAAACCCGGCAGAATATTGCCAATGAAGTTGAAGAGTTTTATGATCTAGCCGGGGTACAGAAGTTCGTACTGGGCAAAAAGAGCCGCAACTTCATGGATCTGGTGGGACAGCTCAGGTTTCAGCAGAGATGGGCCCAATCGCCCCGGGTGCCGGAAACGTCAGTTCTGGGGCATATGCTGATCGTCGCCATACTCTTGTACCTTTTCTCAGTGGAGATAGGAGCTGCCCGGAAACGCATCTATAATAATTTTTTTGCCGGTCTTTTTCATGATCTGCCCGAGGTTCTGACCCGGGATATTGTTTCTCCGGTCAAAAGATCGGTTGCAGGTCTGGAAGAACTGATCAAGAATATCGAACAGGAACAGTTTGGGGAAAAAATATTGCCCCTGTTGCCCCGGGCCTGGCATCAGGAAATGCTGTATTTTCTGGGAGATGAATTTAAAAGCAAAGCCAGGGTCAATGGCCAAACGGTTTTGTGCTCATCAGAAATGCTCAGTGAAAAATATTCCGGAGATGAATTCGAGCCGTTGGATGGAGCCCTGGTCCGCGCTTCCGATCAACTGGCTGCCTATATCGAGGCTTCCATGTCCATTGATTATGGCATCAAAGCACCTGAAATGATGAAAGGAAAAGAACAAATCTACGCCCAATATGCAGGAATAAAGATCTGCGATATCGATATCAGTAAATATTTTAATTACTGGCAGGATTGATTCTGCCAGGACTGCCTGCCGGCAGGGATGCAGTATTCGCAGCCAGGCTTGCCGGCCATTTAAGTAAAACTGTCGCGCTGAAACGTCCCACCGCAAGCCTGTATAGACAGGATCAAAAGACTTCCCTCAAAATCATTTGCCTTTTTGATTTTTGCCGGCAAACAATTGTAAATTCTGATAATTACAACAAATTTCTTGCTATTATTTGTATAAATTGCTAAGATTACACCAAAGGTTTATACAAAATAACAAATTTAAGGAGGTAGACTGATGACTGAGATTAACACTTCCCCGGCTCCGGCTCCTGATCCTGAAGCTATGAAGGCTCTTATGGCCAAGGTGGCCAAGATACAGAAGATACTTAAATTCTTGTATCTGGGACAGGCGGTCGTGGCAGTTCTGTTGTTGCTGCTCGCATTCATGCCCAACCTCAGTGGTTCCCCGCAATTATCATTTGCTTTCCTGATGCTGGTACCATTCTTCTGCGGCCTTGCCTATCTGGCTTCGTTTGCTGGCAAGGATCTGACTTTTGCCAAAGCTGCATTTCGCAACACTGCCATCTCCCAGCTAGGATTATTTATTGTGGCACTTTATGGCTATATATCTCTGGGATCTCCCGTAGTGGGTATTCTGGCTTTATTGGCGCTGACTTTTGGCGCTCTGGCTGGAATGGTTATTTATCAGGCCAGCAAAGGATAAATTAAAGAAATTCTGTAACTGTATCAGGATTAATAGCAATTTTGATTTAATAAATCATCCAAATAAATTAAAGAAATTTTACAGTCTGAGCCCGCTTTGGCGGGCTCAGACTGTAAAATCATCAGAGCGAGCAAAAAAGGCGAAGAGCAAGGCTTGCAAAACGCTTGTGATTGAGGCGTACATATGGTACGCCGACTAACAGGCGTTTTGTATAACGCAGCTATTCACCTTTTTTGACGCTCTGGGCCTGATTTGGCAGGCTTTTCCATAAAAAATGGCTTAGCGAAAACGCCAAGCCGTTTTGTTTTAGGCTATATGGAGAATTATTATTTTCCTTTAAATTCTGCCTTTCTACCTTCCAGGAATGCAGCCATACCTTCTTTCTGGTCTTCAGAACTGAACAGCATGGACCAGGCAATCTGTTCTGCCCGGCAACCCGCTTTGATATCGCAGTTCATGGAATTGTTGATGGCATTTTTAGCTTCACGCAAAGCCAGGGGACTCTTCTTGGCCAATTTCTTGGCAAATTTCAAAGCCTGCCCCATTACTTCGTCCGCAGGTACTACAACATTGGCCAGACCAATGCGATAAGCGGTGGCGGCATCGAAGAAATCACCGGTCATAATATACTGTTTGGCTATATTTAATGAAGTTATGCGGGGCATACGCTGGGTTCCGCCTGCACCCGGGAAGATACCCAGATTGATTTCCGGCAGGCCCAAAGTACAGTTATCAGCCATGATGTGGATGTCACAGGCCATGACGGTTTCCAGACCGCCGCCCAGGGCCAGACCCCGTACAGCAGCAACAGTAGGCTTGTGGTTGTCTTCGAGGGCAAACATACATTGATGAACTTTGTCCAGGAAGTCACGAGCTTCAAAAGCATTGTAACCGGAAACGGCTTTGAGGTCGGCACCGGCTGCAAATGCATTTTCATTACCGCATACAATGATAACCTTAATGTCAGGGTCGTTACTGTAAAGGTTCAAGGCTTCTGTTGCTTCAATGAGCAATTTGTAATTAACCGCATTAAATGCTTTGGGACGATTAAACTGTAAATAACCGATTCCGTCTTCTACCCAGGCCAGAATTGTTTCATACTCGATTCCCTTATAATTCTCCGCCATATAATTACCCCCTCCAAAAATAAATTATCAACATTATGTAAATATATTACATACTACAATAATATTAACACATTTAATATTGTTGTACCACATATTACTAATTTGCCGTTGGCGCTGGAAAAAGACCGGTCAGACAAGCACAACCGGCGAATTTAATTTCCGGCAAAATCAGCTTTACGTTTATTTAAAAATGCGTTCATACCTTCTTTTTGATCGCGGGTTGAAAAACACAGCCCAAACACATCAGCTTCAATTGCCAGACCGGTATCGATATCGGCCTGCATACCTTTATTGATAGCGGTTTTGCACATGCTTACTGCCAGGGGAGCATTGCCACTTATTTTGCGGGCCATATTGCGGGCTTCGTCCATTAACGAATCTATCGGGTAAATATGATTGGCCAAGCCCAGACGGTAAGCTTCATTAGCATCAATGTTCATTCCCGTATATATTAACTCCTTGGCCGGACCGGCGCCGATCAGGCGGGCCAGACGCTGGGTCCCTCCAAAACCGGGGGTTATACCGAGGCTGACTTCAGGCTGACCGAATCTGGCTTTCTCGGAGACCAGACGGATGTCACAAGCCATAGCCAGTTCACAGCCGCCACCCAGCGCAAATCCATTAACGGCAGCGATGACTGGTATAGGCAGATTCTCAATACTGGAAAATACCGATTGTCCCAGAGCACCAAATTCTCTTCCCTGGATTGCGGTCAGATTTTCCATATAAGCAATATCGGCTCCGGCCACAAAGGCTTTCTCGCCGGCTCCGGTTATTATAAGGGCTTTGATACCGTTGTCTTGACTTATTTGACGAACGGCATCTTTTATTTCCTGCAGGGTATCATAGTTGAGGGCATTCATGGCCTGGGGGCGGTTAATTATGAGGATTGCCAGTCCTGGTTCCTTTTCGAGAATGATGTTGACGTACATTATTTTTTCCTTCTTTCCTCAATAATTTTTATCAGGCAGAAATCTGCAGAATTGATTTCGATTCCTGTCTTTATATATTAAAATAACCTTTCCAATTTGCAAACTAAATTATCTGATAAATTAAACTTTTACAATTATTTTTTACAAAAAAGACTGTTCGCCATGTTGTTGTAATAATAAATGTTCTTCGTTTATTATGGAATTATGTAAAGCTGCAAATGCAAACGATGATAATATTCGCGCATGGCTGTTAAGCGGGCGAAAGTTTTAAAATGCAGGTTTTGCTGTAAACAACGGTTGACGGATAATTTTGTGCTATGATATTAAAGCAAGAAAAACAGTAAAAAATCAAATATTAAAAACATATTTTCCAATCATAATGAATTTCCATGGAAGGATACAATCGCACCCCAATATCCCTTACCCAACCCAATATTGGCCTGAATGGCCCTTTTAAGTTACGCTTATATCCTGCCAAAAGGAGATGAATCATTAACACCGATAATACCTGAGTTTTAACTGAAATGAATGAAAAACAAGGGGGCAGATAAGATGTGGAAAGAATTTCGTGAGTTTGCCATGAAGGGTAATGTAATCGATCTGGCAGTAGGTATTATTATCGGAGCAGCGTTTGGAAAAATTGTTACCTCTTTGGTTAACGATATCATCATGCCACCGATTGGTTTGTTGTTGGGCAAGGTTGACTTTTCCAGCCTGTATATTAACCTATCCGGACAGGAATTCGCCTCTTTGGCCGAGGCGGTTAAAGCCGGAGCACCGGTAATAAAATATGGTGCTTTTATCAGCAGCATAATTGATTTTTTAATCGTGGCCTTCGTCATATTTCTGGTGGTCAAACAGATTAACCGCTTGAAGAAGCAGGAAGCCGCTGCGGAACCCGACCAGAAGGAATGTCCCTATTGCAAGTCAGAAGTTGCGCTCAGCGCAACTCGCTGTCCCTTCTGTACTTCGGATTTAAAATAAGCCGACAGTTCTTTATAAGAATCTGCCGAACCAAAAAACAGCTGAACCAAAGTCATCACCTAAGATTGTAACTGGAGGGACATCATCCGGTAATTGTTCCATTGGTTTTCAGTGGATTGGGTGTGGCTGTGGGTATTGATTTTTATATTTTTCTTATATTGGCAATAGCCGGATATATTCTGCCCGACATATGGTTGTGGTTGCCAATGGAACTGCAATATACATTCATATATATTGTTGAAGTTATTAGTTGCAATTGGCAATTGTTATTATTGGCGCTGGCAGGAACGATGGCTTTCGCTGCGGGAGATAAAGGGTGTTTCATACAGCCAACCATTCATTCCTACGTCGGAGTATTTTACTGCAAGAGGGCTGGATATAAAGAAAGCAGATTACAAAGAAATCTGGAGCACCATCCATCGGGGATGTATGCCGGAGCTGCAGGCCAACCCGGATTTTGACTGGCAGATATTCTACGGATCATATACCAAAACCTATATTGAGCGTGATGTGAGGGAAATAACGCAGGTTAGTGATGAACTGAAGT
>JAAYCZ010000121.1 GCA_012729495.1 Syntrophomonadaceae bacterium
AGCGCAGCCTGAGCGTTGGCGGATCTACGGCATTTGCGAGATTCCCCCTACGAGGACTACATATATGACCTGACGGTCACAATTAAGGTAGCTTCGCTAGCGCTCAAAATGACATATTACATGATTTTTTGAATTATGCAAAACTCTCAGTTATTCAAATAGTATCGGAGCTGAACCAATGATCGCAAATAAAACTTTTAAACGTACCGAAGCAGAATTTTTAATGATGCTGGTGGCCCTCATTTGGGGCGTCACCTTTGTGCTGGTCAAAAATGCCCTGGCAGATATCGGTCCCTTTCTGTTTCTGGGGATTAGATTTGTCCTGGCCTTTCTGGTGCTGGCCATTTTTTCTTTTAAAAATATCATCAAGGTTGAAGTCTCGACCGTAGCCGCCGGTTGTTTGCTGGGATTTTTCCTGTTTATCGGTTACGTTTTTCAAACCGTGGGGCTGCAGTACACCACATCCTCCAATGCCGGCTTTATTACTGGTGTTTCGGTGGTGCTGGTGCCAATCATGTTTTATATCAAAAAACGAACTTGGCCGGATTGGCAAACCACCCTGACGGTCGTGATGGCAGCTACGGGTTTGTTTCTGCTGTCAGTACCGGCGGGGAAATTTGCGCTCGGGTATGGGGATCTGCTGGTGCTGGTCTGTGCCTTCGGATTTGCCCTGCATATCGTGTTTGTTTCCAAATATTCCTGGCGTCACAATGCAGTGGCCATCACCGGGGTGCAGATACTTTTTGTCGGCCTGCTCTGTCTGGTAATCGGTCTGGCCGCCGAACCAATTCCGCAGCATATGGGCAGTGATACGATTCTGGCGATCATCGTCACTTCGGTCTTTGCTACCTCGCTGGCTTTTCTGCTGCAGAATTATCTGCAACGGTTCAGCACGCCCACCCGTTTTGCGGTGGTTCTGACGACCGAACCGGTTTTCGCTGCTCTGGCCGGCTTCGTCTGGGCCAATGAAATTTTAACCGTCCGGGCTTATACCGGCGCGGCGCTGATCCTGCTGGCCATGCTGCTTTCTATTTTATTGCGGAAAAATTAAACATTATGCATTTTTTTAAATATTAGGCTTGGATATTGCTGATAAAGAAGTTTATTCCCTGCATTTTTATGTTACAATTATTGAGATTGGAATGTGCGGTTACACCAAAAATTTTATTTGTGAGGAGAAGTGTAATGAGGAAGTTTGTAAGTTTGGCACTTAGTGCAATCTTGGTGATGGGTCTTCTCATCTCCGCAGTCGGCTGCAGTTCTTCATCCGACAAAGACAAAACCCCTGCACCCAGCAATGAATTCAAAGTGGGCATGGAATGCGGTTATCCTCCCTTTAACTGGACCCAGGCCGATAATTCCAACGGCGCGGTTCCGATTGCCGGCAGCAAGGAATTTGCCGGTGGATATGATGTTGAAATTGCCAAGCGTTTAGCTGAAGGTATGGGCAAAGAACTGGTTGTCGTCAAAACCGCCTGGGACGGACTGGCGCCGGCCGTTCAATCCAGTACTATTGATGCTATTCTGGCCGGTATGTCACCTACCGCAGAAAGAAAAAAGACGATTGATTTTTCTGATCACTACTATCGTTCCGATCTAGTGGTAGTTGTACAGAAGGGTTCCAAATATGAAGGCGCGACCAGCCTGCAGGAACTTGCCGGTGCCAATATTACGGCCCAGCTGAATACATTCCACTATACCGTTATTGAACAGATCCCGAATGTCAAGAAACAAACCGCCATGGATGATTTCCCGGCCATGCGGGTAGCCCTGGAATCCGGTATTATTGATGGCTATGTTTCCGAAAGACCGGAAGGCGTTTCTGCCACCGCCGCCAATAACAAATTTGCGATGGTAGAATTTGCACCCGGCAAAGGCTTCCAGGCTTCGGACGATGATGTAGCCATTGCCGTTGGTCTTAAGAAAGGTAATCCCGAACTGGTCAGCAGTATCAACCAGATTTTATCGGGAATTTCTGAGGACCAAAGAAAGGCCATCATGGATCAGGCCATTAAGAATCAACCTGCTTCGAACTAATCGTCGCAGCTAACAGGAGTTGTTTTATTCATGTCGGTTACTGCAGACAGTACTTTTTTCCAATGGGTAGCTTTTATATTTCAGGAATACTGGCCCCTTTTCTTAAGAGGGGCCGAAGTAACCCTGATTATTTCCTTAACCGGTACCATCATCGGCTTTTGTATAGGAATTTTAATTGGTGTGATCCGCACCATTCCAATCGATCAAAATACCCCTATCGTCAAGCGCATCCTTTTTAAAATCGTTAATTTTCTATTGCTTTGTTATATAGAAATATTCCGCGGCACCCCCATGATCGTGCAGGCCATGGTTATATACTATGGGGTGGCGCTGATCTATAATATAAAACTTTCCACCTTCTTCGCCGGTATTTTCATCGTTTCCATCAATACCGGTGCTTACATGGCTGAAATCGTCAGAGGCGGGATCCTGTCAATTGACAAGGGACAGTTCGAAGCGGCTCACTCCATCGGCATGACCCATGCGCAAACCATGCTTAATATCATCCTGCCCCAGGCAGTGCGCAATATCCTGCCGGCCACCAGCAATGAGTTTGTAATCAACATCAAGGACACTTCGGTGCTGAATGTAATCGGCGTAACCGAGTTGTTTTTCATGTCCAAAGCGGCTGCCGGCAACAACTTCCGCTATTTTGAAGTATTCCTGATCACCTGCTCGATTTATTTTGTTTTGACATTTACCGTTACCCGTATTCTGCGTTTCTTTGAAATGAAACTGGAAGGTCCTTCGGTCTATACCATTCACGGTTCCCAGACTGTTCCTGAAGCAGAATTCAAAATCGTGGACAGGGGGAAACATTAATGGAAAATATCATCGAAATAAGGCATCTGCAAAAGTCATTCGGAAATAACGAGGTGCTCAAGGACATCAACTTCTCCGTCAACAAAGGGGAAGTCGTCTGTATTATCGGGGCCAGCGGTTCCGGTAAATCGACCTTGCTGCGCTGCATCAACCTGTTGGAAATACCCAGCAACGGAGAAATTCTCTACCACG
>JAAYCZ010000122.1 GCA_012729495.1 Syntrophomonadaceae bacterium
GCTGTAGTCAGCAAAATTAAACCGACCGGCAATTTTGACGATCTGGCCGCATCTGATTTCGTCATCGAATGTGTATTTGAAAACATGGACGTCAAGAAAGATGTTTATACCCGGTTGGATGCTCTGCTCAAACCCGAGGTAATTATCGCAACCAATACTTCTTCTCTTTCAATTACTGAAATTGCGGCGATTACCAAAAGACCGGAAAAAATCGTTGGTATGCATTTCTTCAATCCGGCCAATGTTATGAAATTGGTAGAAGTTATCCCCGCATTGCAAACTTCGGACGAAACCGTTGAGGTAGTTCTGGAACTAACCAAAACAATTGGCAAAACCGCAGTTAAAGTTAAGGAAGGTCCTGGTTTTGTAGTTAACCGTATTCTGACTCCCGGCATGAATGAAGCCTGCGGTATTCTTTATGAGGGCCTGGCCACTGCTGAAGATATCGATACTGCTATGAAACTGGGTGCCAACTGGCCCATGGGCCCTCTGGCTCTAAGTGACTTGGTTGGGGCTGATATAGCTCTGGCTGTAATGAATACTCTGTACAACGAAACCGGCGATCCCAAATATCGTCCTTCCACTTTGCTAAAGCAGCATGTACGCGCCGGCTGGCTGGGACGCAAAACCGGACGGGGTTTCTTCCAGTACTAGAATTTTACTGAAAATGTGCGTGAAGCTACCGAACAGGGGGATAAATAATGGCTTATGAAAATGTAATTCTCGAAAAAGAAAACGAGCTGGCGATTTTAACCATTAATCGTCCCAAGGCACTCAACGCCCTGAACAAGGATACGTTGTTGGATATTAAAGCCGTAATTGAAGATATCAAAAATGACCCTGCCGTAAAAGTTCTTATTATTACCGGCAGCGGAGAAAAGTCCTTTGTAGCGGGCGCCGATATAGCCTATATGAAAGACTTCAATGTCAGACAAGCCCGTGATTTTGCCCAGTTAGGCCAGCAAGTTTTTCGTACCATTGAACTTATGGAAAAACCGGTTATCGCAGCTGTAAACGGTTTCGCTCTGGGCGGTGGCTGTGAGCTGGCGCTCTCCTGCGATATCAGACTGGCTTCGGAAAACGCCGTCTTTGGTCAGCCGGAGGTTGGCCTGGGGGTTATACCCGGATACGGCGGAACGCAGCGCCTTCCCCGCCTGATTGGAGAAGGCCTGGCCAAAGAATTGATCTTCAGCTCCAGCAACTTGAAAGCCTATGATGCTTACCGTGTGGGCCTTGTAAATCATGTTTACCAAGCGGCCGAGCTTATGACTGAAGCTAAAAAGCTGGCTGTCAAGATTGCCCGGCAGGCTCCGGTGGCGGTAGGTTATGCAAAGGCGGCCATCGGCAGAGGAATGCAGGTTGATTTGGATACTGCCATGCAGATTGAATCTGATTTATTCAGCATGTGCTATGCCACCGAAGACCAAAGGGAAGGTATGAACGCTTTTGTTGAAAAACGCAAACCCCAATTTAAGGCTGGGTAATCATGAGTAAAATCGTTTCGCCGTCGGAACAGATGCCTTTATACAATTTTGCATCCGGGTTGGACACGAATCTATTTTATACCTTTCCCCTGCTGCCTGGTCTACGAACCAAATTATGGCAGCAATTGGCGGCCATATTGCAGGATCAAAATCCAAATTATGATTATGGTAGGAAAGAAATCAGCCAAGCCATACAGGCGGCGGGGCTGACCCCTGAGAAAGACAAGGAAGTGATTAATAAATGGATTATACAGCCGAGTATAAAAATAAATTAATAACCGCAGACGAAGCAGCCTTACTGGTTAAGTCCGGGGACTGGGTGCAGATGGGTGAGTTTGTTATGCAGCCCAAGGATTGCGATAAAGC
>JAAYCZ010000123.1 GCA_012729495.1 Syntrophomonadaceae bacterium
AAATGCCGGTACAAAGTGTTGCGTGAGATCCCCATGGCTTTGGCCACTTCGCTTTTGTTGTACTGGTATCTGGCCAGGTAATCCAGCAGCATTTGTTTTTCCATGGCAGCTACCGTCGGACCTTCCGGTTCAGATGGTTCGGCCGGATAGAGCTGATTGCCCAATTCCTCATCGTGCAGATACTCGGCCACTAGATCATAGGTGATGACCCGGCCCGGTGCCAGTTGAATAGCCCCTTCGATCAGGTTTTGCAGTTCCCTGACATTGCCCGGCCAGTTATATTTCTGAAAAGCCGCCCGTACATCCGGGGCCAATGTCATATCGGGTTTGTTAAATCGTCGGCAATACTTGTCGATAAACCTCTCCGCCAGCAGGAGGATATCAGCGGTTCTATCCCTTAGAGGAGGAATGGTGATCCTGATCACGGAGAGGCGATAATATAGATCACGTCTGAAACGGTGGCGTTTGATCTCCGCCAGCAGGTCCTTGTTGGTAGCAGCAATGATGCGGACGTCAACCGGAATCAGTTTGGTTCCGCCCAGACGGATGACCGCTTTCTCTTCCAAAACCCGCAGCAAGGAAGCCTGCAATTCCAAAGGGATATCTGCGATTTCATCCAAAAAAATCGTCCCCTGATCGGCCAGCTCAAATTTCCCTACATTGCCGCCTTTTCTGGCACCGGTAAAGGCACCTTCATCGTAGCCAAAAAGTTCGCTGGCAATCAAATCACGCGGCAGCGCAGCACAATTGATTGCCACATAGGGATGATCCCTTCTGGGGCTGGCATTATGCATCGCCTGGGCAATCACATCCTTACCGGTTCCGCTCTCACCCAGCAACACCACATTCGATGCCGAGGAAGCTGCCGCCCGGGCTGTTTTCAATACCTGCAGCAGTCTCGGATCCTCTCCGACGATATTATCAAAAGTAAGCTTGGCTCCATCTCCGATCCATTTTTTGACCAATCGGTTGATACGCTGGCTTTCCTTAATGATTACCACCGTCCCGCCATCGGGGATATCAGGATTATTTAAAGGGTTACAGGTCACGTTGCAATTGATGGTGCTGTTGTCTCTGGTCAATAGTTTAAAATTCTCATCTATAAAGGTACGGCCTTGGGTAACTTTATTGATAAAATATTGATTTTCAAGGTTGGGGCCCAATAAATCCAAAATATTGCCGTCCGATACCTGGCTTGGAAGCTGTAAAATCTGGGCGCAGCAATTATTCATAAAGGTAATGTTACCATTGGCGTCCAAGGCCAGAACCCCTTCCGACATGGAATCCATAACCGTAGTTTGAAATTGATTCATTCTCACCAACGCCATGGTCGACATAATGTTTTTCGCCGCAGCTACCACCATGCCCAGGGTATGGTTGCTCACCCGGTTAAAAGGGGCTGCCAGCGAAAGACAGCCGCAAATCTTGCCATTGTCAATGATTGGGGCGCTGGATGAAGCGGATACATGGGAGAAAAGGCAGAAATGCTCATAGCCGAAAACCGAAACCGGTTTGGCCAGATCCATACATAAACAACCAGCATTGGTTCCCACCAATTTCTCCAACCACAAAGATCCCTCAACAAAGTGGGCAGATTTTGCCCAACTCAGAGATTCTTGGTCGCCAATAACTTTCAGCAGACAACAGTCCGCATCGGCTAAAGCCACCACAAAGCCGGTACCGCTGACAAATTCATTCAGATCCTGCATAACCGGTTCGCTGATTTTCAGCAAATATTGCGCATTCTGACGAGCTTTGTTTAATTCGTCTTCCGTACAAATATAGGCGTTTTCGCGTATATAAGGGTCTACCCCGGCATCAAAACTCCGCTCCCAGGAATATTTGATGGGGGGTCTCAGCCTGTCCCTGAGATCAGGTTTATTATGCATTTCAGTCCATCTTCTGCGCATCTCCGCATTATCCATTCGCCCAACTCCTCAGTTACACTTTGTGATCTAAGCATAGCATTTTTTAGAGACAAAGATAACAATGTGTAATAATTTTCTGTTATTTTTATGCTCCTTTCAAGTTAAGCAACGATTCAATTTATCCAAAGGATTACGATTCGTAATTTTCGAACATTATATACTTCAAACTGCAATCTATTATTACATTTACGAAACAGTTTGTCATATAAATGAGTGACAGTTTGTTAGATTGTGTAATCGATTTTCATCGCTTCGGGTGAGTAATTATAAACAACGAAAAATAATCAGACTGTTACAACCGGGGATTTTGACAAGCTTCCGATAAGTGGCTATTCAATCCAGCCCTTTATGGCATGATCCTTGCTGTTTATGAAAGATATTTATAAATTGCAAAATACGAAGCGAAAAACAGGGGGGCAAAAGATGAGAACTGCAAAGGATTACCTGGACAAATTATCCCAAATGAGGCCTAACATTTATATGGATGGTGAACTGATCGGGCGGGACCATCCTGATGTAGTGCGTGCCAGCAACGGCATTCAAAGGACTTTTGATCTGGTTGACGACCCTGAATTCAAGGAATTGCTTACGGCCACATCCCATATCTCCGGCAAAACCATCAACCGTTTTACCCATATCCATCAGAATCCCGAAGACCTGCTCAAGAAGCAAAAACTGACCCGGCGGATGTGTAATATCACAGGGGGGTGCTTTATGCGCTGCATGGGCATTGATGCCATGAATGCCCTTTCCGTTACCACTAAAAACACCGATTTAAAATACGGTACCAAGTATTATGAGAACTTCCTAAACTATCTGCAGTATTTCCAAGATAATAATATCGT
>JAAYCZ010000124.1 GCA_012729495.1 Syntrophomonadaceae bacterium
CCCTCCAGGCGATTGGCACGATCCTTCGGGGGCAGGAACTCATAATTGTAGTCATCCTGCAGCGCCTGTTGCCAAGCTTGCGGGCTGATATTTTTCTTTGCCTGTAAAAGCTGACCGATTTCCTTGACTGTATACCCTTCCGGAACCGTGAGCGTATTATTTACATTCTGGCCTGCGACCAACCGATTGCTGATCTGCTCAATGCTCATGCTGCGGCTCAGGCTGAAGGATCCGGCCTTTAACTTGGCGTCCAGATGCTCACGGCGGCAATATTTGAGAAAAGCTTTTTCACTGCGGATCAGATCTTTTGCTTTCAGCAAACCGGCAACTTCTTTGGCGCTGCTGCCTCCCGGAATGGTTAGCTCGATAGTGGTTTTATCGCTTGCATCAACGGGTTGATACTGCTGTTGGGCAATCATCTGCCCTCCCAGCAGCAGCAATACGAGAAATATGATTCCCAGCAAAACCGTTTTCTTTTTTATCTTTGCCTGTCGCAATACCGGTTCACGCATCCTTTTTCACCTGTCTTAAATAAGGATTTTGCCTAAATTAAATATGAGAATTACCGTTTCCGACCGTTTCCTGTTCATTTATTATCTCCGGCTCCGGTTTTTCTGAAGGTACCGGGATAGTTGTATCTTCTTCTGCGGAGGTCGGCTCCTCTACATCACCTTCATCCGGAGGATTTGTTTGATCAGGATTTGTTGGCGCAGGCTCTTCCTCGGCCGGCGAACCACTCAATATGGTTTTATTCAACGCGGTATAAACGCTGCGCCCCAGGGATTCGCTTTTTACCTTCTCTCCATTTTGGTCATAAAATATTCTGAAAGACCTGACCACAAAACCGTTCTGGCCGTTGTGATCGAGCTTGGTTTCGCCGGGTTGCAGGTTATTATCTATCAAAGTAACGGTCTGAAAAGGAGTCGATTGATCTATAATATTGGAAATTTCGATTTTTTGTTTAAAATTAGTATCCCCGTAAATATTGACGGTCAAATATCCGCCGCTGGCCACTGCCCGCACATAAACCGGGGAAGTGGTATTATTCTTAAATTTGAAATCCTGGAGTCCATAGGATACGGTGGCATCCTGCCCCAGAGGCACATAGGCCACGGTCAGGTTATGATTGTGCCGCTCCACGATCTCCAGCCCGGCCAGCAGGCAGGCATTATAGATAGTAGAAGAAACCTGACATATGCCTCCGCCCAAACCCGGTTCAAATTTGCCATTGACGATAACCATGGCATCTTTGTAACCGGTTTCCATCGTTCTGCGGCCTACCGTCTGATTAAATGAAAATACCTCGCCGGGCAGAATGATACTGCCGTTTATGATATTGGTAGCTTTGGTGAGATTGTGGGTACGATTGATTTCATTGACGTTGTATCTGGTGGTATAATGGGTGATTTCACCCATATGGCGCAACGTTTCTTCATCTATCTTGGGATATTGCTGCTCCATGACAATATTCCCGCTGATACCGGCAGGGATATATTCCAACTCAGCGGGTAGTATTTTGAAGGTTTCATTTTTGTTGACTGTCATTCCTGCCTGTCCGGGGACGACGATCAAGCCTTTGCTTTTGTCCATTTCCAATACGGCATCCTGAAACGGAACTGCCCATTGAGCATTCCATTTGCTCAGCAAAGCTTCCGTTGCGGCAGAATCATATTCAAGCGGCAAGGGATAATTTACCATGCGCTGTGAAATAAGGCTGGTCAGAATATGATACCAGCCTTGGGAACGGTCTTCTGTCCAAGCAGATTCGACCTCCATTTCCAAATTCAATGGTTTTATTAATGCTCCCAGCGTGGTTCTGTCTTCGCTGCCCCCATAAATAAAAGTGATGGGCATACTATTAATGCGGTCAAGCTGCTGATTAAGCAGATTCTCCGTTTCTTCCCGGTCGGAACCGGCAACTGCTATACCAGCTATAGCCGCACCCGGTCTAAAGCCATCACTCATATAATATTGATTAAATAAATACAGGGTCAAAAATGCCAACACAATAAGCAGAATCAAGGCTATTTGCACTAGCCTTGACTTGTAAAATTTGTTATTCAACCCCTAACCCCCAACAACGTTCTTACTAGCTAAGTCTGCTTTTATAATTTACTTTTGATTCCACTGCAAAAAGTGTATTTATACACTATATGCCGTAGGGGAGACTTTAGTCTCCCATACATATAGGCGTTTCAGGGATAGTCGGAGACTAAAGTCTCCTCTACGAGTATAAGTAACTGGGTTTTTGCAGTGGAATCACTTTTAAACCAGTGATTATATTCCTGGCAAAAGTATAAAAAGAAGCCGGATAAGCTTCTTTATTATACTTGCTTAGAAATCTCCGCTCTCCATTAACTCATCGAAGGCATCTGCTACCATTTCCCATTCTTCTTCGTCTTCTATTTCAGCCATAAATTCATTGCCTTCTTCGTCATATACAACTTTGAGGATCAGTACTTCGACTTCTTCTTCCTCATCTTCCTCCTCCACATCGAGGGGAATCAGTACCCGGTAGGTTTCACCTTCAATTTCGAGCTCTGCCTGTACTTCAAATTCGTATTCCTGTCCTTCTTCATCCACCAGAACCAGAATGCTGTCCATTATATCTTCGTGTTCCATAAGTTACACCCCTTCCAAAAACTAAGGCTATTCTATCCTTTCATTATCTTCTTTGTCAAACCTCTTATTACTAATTCTATCCAAATATGACTGCAATATATTCACCGCGGCAAGTTTGTCAATAACATCTCTGCGCTTCTGGCGGGAAACATCAGCGGCAATCAGGTGCCGCTGCGCACTTACGGTGGACAGACGCTCATCCCAGTATGATATAGGCAGTTGTATATAATCTCCCAGGATTTTGCCAAACTCTTTTATTTCCTCTGCTTTGGGTCCGACCGTCCCGTTCATATTCAGCGGGTAGCCCAGCACGATTTCTTCAATTTCATATTCCCTGCAAATCTGCTGTAGTAATTCCAGATCCTTGTTCAGTTTGGTGCGGTGTAAAACCGAGTGCCCCTGGGCAGTCCATCCCAAGGGATCACTGATCGCGATACCAATACGTTTCACACCTACATCTAAGCCCATTATTCTCATAAAAAACCTTCCCTATACCACTTTAATACAGAAATTCGGGCAATAACTTGCACAATAGCCACATAAAAGACAGTCATCTTTTTTTACTTCCAGAACTCCTGCAGAATTAATTTGTAAAGCTCCGTAGCGGCAGTGCTCGATACACTGACCACAGGCTTCACACCAGCTTTCGATCAGTAAACGCTTGGCCTGATTTTTTACCTGAAATTCCAATTCGGGTTCGCGGCGTCCTTGCATCCAGGCAATGTTAAGATCTATTTCCGCGCGGCTTTTCATACCGATGGCCAGGCTGTCAATTTCCTTGATGCGGGCAATGTAGCTAAAGGCAGTATAGGCTTCCCGGTTCAGGTTGCCGCCCCCGATAACTTTCATGGCATAAATGCCTTTGCCTTTTAAATGTGCATAACGAATCGCCGCCAGCATTTGTTCCCGGGAGCCGTCCAGGATCCCCAGACCGCGAATATTGATGAGCGGATGGATGACCTCGATCTCCGGCGTCTGGGCTCCGGCCAAAACCCCCTGCACGGAATGGGTGGAAATACCGATCGATTTTACCAGGCCTTTTTCTTTGGCTTCCAGCAGGTATTCCAGGGCCGGCCAGTGTCCTTTGAGGGTGAGCATGCTTTCCTGCTCGTGCAGCATAAAGATATCAATATATGAAATTCCCATCTCATCCAGGGCTTCTTCCAGGCTTTGTTTCATGCCGGCATAGGTATAATCGTATGATTTGCTGCAAATAACCGGTCTGATTCCGCTGATTTCCATGGCTTTTTTGATATAGGGATAGGTCTGATATATTTTAGCGGTGTCAAAAAAGTTTATTCCCGCCCGTAAGGCATAGACCAGTACTTCTGCTCCCGCCTGCAAAGGTAAATTGTTCTGCAGCGGGCCAATTGTCAGTACACCCATGCAGAGCCTGGATACGAGGAGGCCGGTTCTGCCCAGAGGCCTGTAAATCAAATCAACACCTCATTTTGACCAAGGCAAAAAAGGCGAAAACCTCACCGTTTTCACCTTATTGTTGCATTGTTGCAGATTTATTTTTCCAGATAATTTTTAATCAATACTTCCATTATTTCGTCGCGGTCAACTTTGCAAATCAAGTTGCGGGCTTGCCGATGGCTGGTTATGTAAGCGGGATCTCCTGAAATCATATATCCCACCAGCTGATTAATCGGATTGTATCCCTTCTCCTCCAGTGCTGCATAAACGTCTTTTAAAATGGTTTGCACCAGATTCTCATCATCTTTTTCCCATTTAAAACTGACTGTATGTTCGCTGGGATCCTGAGGCATCGCTACACCCCCTTGCTTTGCATCTATTTCGACATTGGCGCCTTTAAACCCTTGTTTACGCCAAAGAATTTTCTACCATTTTTCTGGCTGTATCAAGGGCCTCCTGGATTTTCGCAATATCCTTGCCGCCGGCCTGGGCCATGTCGGGTCGTCCTCCGCCTCCGCCACCGGTTATTTTAGCCGCCGCCCCAATGATCTTGCCAATATGGATCCCCCGAACCACCATTTCCTTGGCAGCAAAACCAGCCAGGGCAACTTTGTCGTCAATCACCGCTGCCAGAATAACAACTGCCGGACCCAGTTTATCCTTTAGCATTTCTGCGTTCTGGCGAAGATTGTTGGCATCGGCGCTTTCGGTTGCGGCGATCAGGATTTTGGCTCCGTTATATTCGTAAGCCTTATCCAGTATTTCATCTACCGAAGCTTTGGATAGCCGTGCTTTTAAAGCTTCAATCTCTTTATCTTTCTCTTTGATATGGTGATTCAAAGATTCTATCCGCACTGGAACTTCCGCTGGTACAGTACGCAGAATGGCCGCGGCTGATTTTAACTGGTTTTCGCAATGATTCAAATACTGCAGGGCCGCCCTGCCGGTCATGGCCTCAATACGTCTTAATCCTGAACCGACGCTGCCTTCGCTAATAATTTTAAAGAGGCCTATCTGTCCGGTATTGGTGACATGAGCACCGCCACATAGTTCCATGCTGAAATCATTTACTTCAACAATCCTGACTTCGTCGCCATATTTTTCGCCAAACAAAGCGGTTGCACCCATTTCCCTGGCCTGATCCAGACTGGTCAGACAGGTTGTAACCGGATGCATGGCCAGGATGGTTTCATTGACGATATTTTCTACCCGGGACAGTTCATCCTCACTTAAAGCGCTTAAATGGGAGAAATCAAAACGTAGTCGTTCAGGCTCGACCAAGGATCCCTTCTGTTGGGCATGTTCACCGATGGTCATGCGTAAAGCCCGATGCAAAAG
>JAAYCZ010000125.1 GCA_012729495.1 Syntrophomonadaceae bacterium
GGAACTCCCCTTTCATTATAAGATAACCCCCTGTATATACAGGGGGTTACTAAAATCAAAAACATACCTTACTCAGCTTCACTATCGCTGGCAGTTTCTTCAGCCGCAGCCTTGTTCATGGCAACTGATACAATATGAACATTGACTGCCTTGACATTCAAACCGGTCATCATTTCCACCGCGGATCTTACTTCTTTCTGAACATTCTCCGCTACTTGGGGAATAGGATAACCATACATAATACTTAAAAATATATCAATAGAAGTTTCTTGGTCGTTGATTTCTACCCGGATACCTTTACCGAAATTCTTTTTACCGAGTTTCTCCACCAGATCTGTGCCCCATCCGCCGCTCATGGAAGCTACGCCTTCGACTTCGATTGCTGCCAGGCCGGCAACTGTAGATACAACTTCATCAGCAATACGAACTACACCCATATCATTTGCAATCTCAGGTCTCTTCATCTCCAAAGCATCTCACCTCCAAGTGTATTATGGAATTATTGTAACATTGCCCATTACAAATAAGCAATGTTTATGGATATATCTGTTATTATTCATTTTGGGATAAACATTTATCCACAAATAAATTATCCGCCCATCCTTCTTTGAATAAAATTAGTATAAACTTCACCCTTCTGGAAGAAAGCATTATCCAAAACTTGCAAATGAAAAGGAATCGTCGTCTGTACATTACCCACCTGGAATTCCAGCAAAGCCCTACGCATGCGTTCTATCGCTTCGGCACGGGTTCTGCCCCAGACAATCAGTTTGGCGATCATGGAATCGTAGTAAGGCGAAATCGTATAGCCGCTGTAGGCACTCGAGTCAACCCTGACTCCAGGCCCTCCGGGACACCAGTATTCCGTGATCTGACCCGGAGAAGGCATAAAATTACGGTCGGGATCTTCGGCATTGATGCGGCATTCAATCGCCCAACCATTTACTTTGACATCACTTTGGGCAATACTAAGTTTTTCCCCTGCCGCAATCCGTATCTGTTCCTTGACAATATCAATGCCGGTTACCATTTCCGTAACCGGATGTTCGACCTGAATACGGGTATTCATCTCGATAAAATAGTAGTTTTTATCTCGGTCAACCAGGAACTCAATCGTTCCCGCACTGGTATAATTAGCCGCCCGAGCTGCTGTGACTGCAGTGGCTCCCATTTTTTCCCGCAGTTCAGCATCCAGCATACAGGAAGGTGCTTCCTCCAATAATTTCTGGTTGCGTCTTTGCAGTGAACAATCGCGTTCACCCAGATGAATCATATTGCCGAATTCATCGCCCAGAATCTGAAACTCAATATGACGAGGTTCTTCAATATATTTTTCGATATAAACTTCATCATTGCCAAAAGCACCCTTGGCCTCCATTTTCGCCATGTTCAGCGCTTCTTCCAGGGCATTCCGGCTGTGGGCCAGGCGCATTCCCTTGCCGCCGCCGCCGGCGGAAGCTTTTATCATCACCGGATACCCAATAGCATCAGCGATTTGTGCCGCCCGGGCAAAGCTTTCGACTGCCCCGGCGCTGCCCGGTACCAGCGGCACTCCTTCACTGCTGACCAGTTCCCGGGCCTTGACTTTGTCACCCATCAGCTCGATGACGTTGGATTTGGGGCCAATAAATTTGATATCATTGGTTTCACATAACTCCGCAAAATAAGCGTTTTCAGCCAAAAAGCCATAGCCGGGATGAATCGCATCCGCTCCCGTATTCTTAGCCGCGGCAATAATATTGGATATGTTCAGATAGCTCTGGCTAGCCGGTGCACTGCCTATACAAATGGCTTGATCCGCCATGGATACATGCATGCTGGTTTTGTCAGCCTGCGAATAAACCGCCACGGTAGCTATGCCCAGATCCCGGCAGGCGCGAATGATCCGGATCGCAATTTCGCCGCGATTGGCGATCAATATTTTGGCAAACACCTTCTCACCTCTAGTCTTTCTCAATTAAGAACAAAAGTTGATTATATTCAATCGGTTCGGCGTTTTCCACCGCAATTTCCACAATTGTACCATCACATTCAGCTTTGACCTCATTCATCAGTTTCATGGCTTCAACGATGCACAGGGTCTGTCCCTTTTTCACCCGCTCTCCAACCCGGGCATAAGGCGGCGCATCCGGAGACGGGGCCGCATAGAATGTACCTACCATCGGGGAGAGAACTTCAACCATTTTGGCATAATCATACGCCGCCTCCGCTTTATTTTCAGGTACGGGCGTCTCAGACGAGATTGTTTTACTACCGGCCGTCTTGCGCAAACTAATTTTAAAACTGTCTTTCTGGATTTCCATCTCAGCAATACCGGTTTGGTCAAATAATAATAACAATTCTCTCAGTTCATCTATGTTCATCTCTTCATCTCCCCTGCTGACTGGTTTTTTCCTGACTTTGGGCAATGATTGCCTGATGATTTCTTTCTGCTTGGCTGCTTCACCGCCCAGCGTATCAGCCGGCAATATCTGCGGCAGGTTCTCATCTTGCTGTTCCTGGCGATAAGCGAAGAATTTTAAAGCCACCTGCGGAAAGAGCGCATAAGATAGAATATCCTCTTCCTTATCCGATATCTCTGCCATTTCTTTTTTGGCTTTCTCCCAACCCGGCTCCAGTAAATCAGCCGGGCGGACGGTTATGACCTCTTCATCACCGATTATTTTATTCTGTACTTCTGCATCTATCGGGGCGGGGGGGTTGCCATACAATCCCCGTACATAGTCCTTGACTTCCCCCGGACTAAGCTTGTATCTTTCCCCGGAAAGCACATTCAATACCGCCTGGACACTGATAATCTGGCTGGTAGGGGTAACCAGCGGCGGATAGCCCAGATCTTTTCTTACCCGCGGAATCTCATTAAGCACCTCCGGCAGGCGGTCCGAAGCCTTCTGTTCTTCCAGCTGAGAAACAAGATTTGATATCATGCCTCCCGGGACCTGATGTTCAAAAACTTTCATATCAGAGATTCTGGTAACACCCCGTTCAAATCCTTTCTGTTTTCTTATTTGCTCAAAATGATCAGCAATATCAAACAGAGCGTGCAGATCCAACCCGGTATCATAATCTGCTCCCTGCAGGGCGCGTACGATCGTTTCCACCGGCGGCTGGGAAGATCCAAAGGCCATTGGTACGCTGGCGGTATCGATAACATCTACCCCGGCTTCGGCCGCTTTGACACAGGAAACAACCGCCAGTCCGCCAATATAATGGGTATGCAGCTGAATCGGCAACTCCACTGCCTCTTTTAAAGCTTTGACCAATTCATAAGAAACATAAGGCTGCAATAATCCGGCCATATCTTTTATACAAATGGAATCCGCCCCCATGTCCTTGAGCCGCAGCGCTGTATTCACAAAATGCTCCATGGTATGAACCGGACTGACCGTATAAACCACGCAGGCCTGGGCATGCTTGCCGGTTTTTTTTATAGCTTTTAAGCTGGTCTCCAGATTGCGTATATCATTTAAAGCATCGAAAGCCCTGAAAATATCAATTCCGTTTTCAGCCGCTTGGTCAACAAAACGGTATACGATATCATCCGGGTAATGGGTGTAGCCCACAATTGACTGACCTCTGAGCAACATTTGCAGCCTGGTCTTTTTGATGTTTTTACGTATGGTACGCAGCCTTTCCCAGGGATCTTCATGCAAATAGCGCATACATACATCAAAAGTTGCTCCTCCCCAAACCTCCAGGGAATGATAGCCAACATCATCAATCTTCTCCAGAATCGGCAACATATCATCAGTTGTCATACGCGTAGCCCAAAGACTCTGGTGCCCGTCGCGCAGACTGGTATCAGTTATACCGATTTTTTTCATTTTACACCCCCGTCAAACTGACCGATCCAAATACAAGCATCGGGATCGAATCAAAATTATCAAAAAAGTAATAAATACAAATATACTCAGACCAACGGCCTGAGTACTATATCCAACTTTAACGATTATATTATATATAATTTTAGCTCATTATTTCAATGTTTAGGCGAAGTATACAATTTTTGATATTGTTTTACCAATGTTTGTATAACCACTTAATGGTACTGCTGACGTGAAGTAATGGCAATCTTTTTTTGGTCTATTCCGCTGACAGCACTGCAAAGTTCCAATAATTCAGCCTTTTGTCCCTCCGATAAAATATTTTTATCCAGAATGATGGTCATTCCTTCAGGCTCCAGAATAACCGCGCATTCCTTGTAGCCTTTGGCTTTAATCAAGGTTTCGGTTTGCATTTCCCGGGCCAGATCATCTGCTATCTGTACCAACTTGAGGGATGCACTATCACGGACTTTTTGTTCCCGATTCGGGTTGTTGGCAATATTTCTCAGCAGTTCTATCTGTTTTCCCCGCACTCTTTCCCGTTCCATGCGATATTCGGAAAAAAAGCCGCTGCCTTCGTCTTTAGCGGACATAACATTATCGGATGGCATCTGCAGTTGTTCAATACTTTCAATATCCTGATTTACAGGTTTGCTGTCATGATTTATCGCGACATTAATAAGGTTGATGATGATAAAGGGCAGCAAAATAAAAGCTGCAACAATGGCCAGGCGTTTTAATCGGTAAAAATTGATCAGCATTATTATTCCTCCTTTCGGGGCAGTACCCTGATCTGATGCGGGGAAAGATTCAACAGCGCGGCGGTGGCATCGCTGAGCTCTTCTTTTACGACCGGATCATCTGCACCTTCTGCCACTACCAGCACCCCGATTATTTGCGCCGCTTTTTCTTCAACCAGCAAAGCTGAACCACCGCTGACGGCGATTTCACTGTTCATATTCTCTTCTCGTATCTTACGCTCACCGCTGTTGCTATCATGTTCAATCGTTTCTCGCACGTCATTTTTGGTATTACAGGCATAGCTTTTCATACCGTCAGAATACAGACTGATACTGACCCTCACCTGCCCTGCTCCTTTTACCTGGGATAAAATATTCTCCAGCTCACGACTGATTTTTTGCTGCGACCTTTCAACGCTGCCGGAAGGACTCTTTTCGGTTACCTGTGCCGGTTTTTCTTTCCCCATCGGCCAAATCAGTGCCAGCATGCCCAGACAAATCAAAATGATCAATATGTAACGATTCCATCTGTTTTTGCTGTTCCCCTCATCTCCCTTACCGGGATGAATGCCTCGAATCCATTCTTCCAACACCATTATCCACCTCCAAAATTAATTTCAACTTTTTCCATCGGTATTTCATATAGATTACTGATCAATTGCGTGATTTTATCAGCTATGACCTCTTCCCCATCCGCATCGATGGGCTGCGGCTGGGCGGAAAACACTTTCACTCCCGCCACTTTTTCAATCCGGGACGGTGAGCCGGTATCAATCTGCAGGGTTATTTTTTTCACGCTGCCATCCCGGTCTGTTTCTATCTGGCTTTGTACAGTATTAACTCCGGGTACCAGGCTGCTTATGGCATTAATCTGCCCCTGCAGCTTGGTTTGAATTTCATCCTGCCGCGGCTGATAAACCTTACGGCTCAATTCCTCCCCCTGTTCCCGGACTGATCTCTCAATCCCTGCATCAAGCTGATAGTCCCAGAAACCAAGTTCAAAACTTTTGTCTGTAAACAACAACTTAAGGGTTGGACTCAAGATAGCAATCAGAATAAAAAGGCCCACCGAGAAACGCACAAAAGGTCTGAGTTTCCCATCCGGCAGGATCAATTCCAAAAAGCTGGCAATGACAATGATAACCAGCAGGTTTCTGACAATTTCATAAATAGTCGTCATGGTTTATCTCCCTTATCTTATCGCGGCCCCACTATACAGACCGACTACGATGGCAATCATGATAAAAAACATCAGCGCCACTGCAGCAGTGGCTGCCATCATCAAAAACAAGTGGGCACTCATCATCTCAAGAATAGAGGCGGTACGAGCATCGCCCATTGGTTCCACTACTGCTCCCACAATTTTATAAATCAGGGCCAGAACCGCTATTTCCAAGAGCGGATAGATGATAATCCCCAGAATCACAATAACGCCCCAGACACCCAGAGCCTGTTTCAGCATAACCACATATCCGGCTGCAACTTCAATGGTATCGCCAACCATCTTACCGACTATCGGGATGGCATTATCAGTCACAAAACGAGTCGTGCGCAGCGTCACTTTATCCAGGGCTGATGCATACAGAGCTCTGAGCGTAAGCATCCCCACAAAAAAAGTCAGAAAAAATCCCAACAGAATCTGGGCTAGTTGTCCCATAAATTTGGCCAGCCGTTCGACTTTTATGGTTTCCGATATACCATTGACCAGATGCAGCGCAGCCGAAATGATTATGAGCGGAAATACTACATTTTTAATGGCGGCGGCAAAAGCGGTGGCGGAAGTCATCAACAGCGGGAAGAGCAAGACCGAACCGTTTATATTGCCCAACCCGGCCACCAGAACCATCATTTGGGGCAGCATGCCCAACATAAAAGTGCTCATGTTGTCAATGGTATGCTGTCCGATTCCCAATACCAGTTTGAAAGTGCCGATGGCAATAGTGCCCATGGCCAGGAAACAGGCCAGGTAAGCTACTTTGCCGATATCCGAAGAAAATGATTGCTGGAGATTGAGCAGCAATGCCGCCAGCACTGACAAAATAATCAATTTGGCCAAAAGTCCGGAATTGGCCATCAACTCATCGCAAAAGTAATGAATAATACCGGATAAAATACTGCGGGGGTTAAATTCCCATTCTCCGCTGACAAACTCAAGCAACCAGTCTTTGACGTTTTTATGGCTGGTATAGGCGGCTATTTCATCATCAATATTGGCTTTAAAAGTTTCCAATTCGCTTAAATCCAGACTATCAATGGTATCCTCCAGTAAAGCCGCGCTTTCCTGCGAAGCTGGTGACATCGAGGCCATAACCGGGAAAGGCAGCCACAATATTGCCAGCATTATAAATAGTATCAGGCCAGCTCTTTTCATATCTGCACTCC
>JAAYCZ010000126.1 GCA_012729495.1 Syntrophomonadaceae bacterium
AAAAAATTGCCGTAATTAACGCAGGCGCCGCCCCATGCTCTTTGGATCTTTTGCAAAAGGCCCGGGAAATGGGCTTTATTATTTCGGAAGGGTGGGGAATGAGTGAAACTACTTCCGTAGGGATAACCACCCCGTTTTTGGGCGTTAAAAAACCTTTAAGTATAGGAGTGCCTTATCCTGATGCCGAGGTCCGGTTCATTGATGTTAATACCGGCGAGGAAGTCCCGCGGGGAGAAGCGGGCGAAATGGCAATGAAATCCCCCATGGTTATGAAAGGATATTGGAACGATCCTGAGGAAACAGCCAATCAATTAAAGGATGGATGGTTACATACCGGCGATATAGCTTACCAGGATGAAGACGGCTATATATTCATCGTTGATCGGGCCAAGGATCTGATCATTGCCGGGGGCTATAATATCTATCCCCAGGAAATTGATAACATGCTGCTGCAACACCCCCAAGTCGCAGATGCAATGACCATAGGCATTCCTGATGAATATCGCGGTGAAACGGTCAAAGCCTTTGTCCAACTGACCGAAGGTGCCACTGTCAATGAAACCGAATTGATTGCTTATTGTCGGGATCATTTGGCAGCTTACAAAGTACCGCGCAGCATTGAAATCAGAAAGAGCCTCCCCCGGTCAGCCACCGGCAAGGCTCTGAAAAGACTGTTGCGGGATGAAGAAATCGCCAAAATGAAGAAGGGCTAGCCGCCTGTACCAGTACAATCAAACACCTGCCATCATATTTTGCTATGCGGCAGGTGTTTGTTTTAATATAAAGTTTTAACCCTAGAACAATCCAACAATCTCGCCGTTGGGCAGGATATCTATTTTTTCCGCCGCGGGCGTTTTGCCAAGGCCCGGCATGGTCATGATGGCGCCAGCCAGGGCGACAATAAAACCTGCACCTGCAGACAGTCGAACTTCCCGAACGGTGATGGTAAATCCGGTAGGACGACCGATGGCATTGGCATCATCACTTAATGAATATTGCGTTTTGGCCATACAGATCGGGAGATCTTCGTAACCAAGTTTTTCCAAACGAGCGATCATATTGTCCGCTTCTTTGCTGTAGTTAACCGCCGCTGCTCCATAAATCTTATGGCAGATGGTTTCGATCTTGGTTTTGACCGGGAGATCCAGATCATACAGGAATCTGAAATCGCTGGGAGTTTCGGCTGCCGCCATTACTTTACGGGCCAGTTCCTCACCCCCGGCGCCGCCCTCGGCCCATACTCTGGAAACCGCCATCTCTGCCCCCAAAGCCTTACATTTTTCTCGGATAAATTCAATTTCTTCCTGGGTGTCACCCGGGAATTCATTCAGCGCCACTACCACCGGAGGACCAAAATAGTTCAGGTTTTCCAACTGTTTTTCCAAATTGCTGACGCCTTTGGCCAGCGCTTCCATATTTACTTCCGCGAGCTTATCTTTACTTACTCCACCATGGTTTTTGAGTGCCCTTACGGTGGCTACCAGCACCAATACATCGGGTTTCAGGCCCGCGAAACGGCATTTGAGATTCAAGAATTTCTCGGCGCCCAGATCAGCACCGAAGCCGGCTTCGGTAATTAAATAATCGCCTAACTTCAAACCCATTTTGGTGGCCATTACACTGTTGCAGCCATGGGCAATATTGGCAAACGGCCCGCCATGGACAAAGGCCGGCGTATTCTCTACGGTTTGAACCAGATTGGGTTTGATGGCATCCTTCATTAACAACGCCATGGAACCGGCAGCATGGAGATCGTCTGCGGTAACCGGTTCTCCTTCATACGTGTAGGCTACCACCATGCGTTTAAACCGTTCTTTTAAATCCATTAAATCCGAAGCCAGACAAAGTTCGGCCATTACCTCGGAAGCAACCGTAATATCAAATCCAGATTCCCGTGGTATGCCGTCGGCTTTACCACCCAGACCCAGAACAATATTGCGCAGTGCCCGTTCATTCAGATCCATGGCCCGGCGCAGCACCACCTGGCGGGGATCGATATTGAGCCGATTGCCCTGATGAATATGGTTGTCCAACAGAGCGGCCAGCAAATTATGAGCCGTCGTGACCGCATGAATATCTCCGGTGAAATGGAGATTGATATCTTCCATAGGTAATACCTGGGCATAGCCTCCGCCTGCGGCACCGCCTTTAACGCCAAAACTTGGTCCCAGGGACGGTTCACGCAGGGCGATGATGGCCTTTTGTCCGAGACGGTTCAGTGCCATACCGAGACCCACCGTGGTGGTGGTTTTCCCTTCTCCGGCCGGGGTTGGATTGATAGCGGTTACCAGTACCAATTTACCATCGGGCCTGTCCTTGATTTTTTCCCATGTTTCCAGCGTAACCTTGGCCTTGTATTTTCCGTACAGTTCTATATCATCTTCGCCCAGACCAATATAACGGGCAATTTCGGATATTGGCTGCATGGTTGCTTGTTGAGCAATTTCAATATCGCTTTTCATTTTGCTACCCCTTTCGAAATGTCTTATGGTGTATATTGCCTTTATCTTATCAAAAATCGTAATTTGAATAATTATAACCTTATCATCGGGGCAAGTCCAGAATACTAATGAAATAAAAGATTACAAACATAGATGGAAGCAATCAAGCCGGTAATGTCTGCGCTGAGCCCGGTAAGCAAAGCATAACGGTAACGTTTTATCCCTACCGATCCAAAATATACGGTAAGAACAAAGAAAGTTGTATCCGTGGTTCCCTGCATCACTGAGGCCATTCGTCCGATCAAGGAATCAGGTCCATATATTTTGATCAGTTCCGTAGCCAGGCCCAGTGCGCCACTACCGGAAAGTGGCCTCATCATGGCCAGCGGCATTACTTCTGCCGGGGCACCCAGCTTTTGCATCAGCGGCATGATGGCCTGAATGGCATAATCCATAGCCCCCGAAGCCCGAAAAACAGAAATCGCAACCAGCATGCCAACCAGAAAAGGAATGATTTTTACCGCCGTATAAAAACCTTCTTCGGCACCTTCGACAAAGGTCTCATATACCGGCAGTCGTTTCAAAAAACCATAGATCGGTATAGTCAACAGAAGAAACGGAATCGCCCAGCGGGAAACGGTATCAAGCATCGCCAGCAGCATCAGTTCTTCCTCCCCGGCCGATATAGATTTCTGAGCAGCCAATCCAGAGATACGGCCACTACAGTGGCACAACTAGTGGCAAAAATGCAGGCTCCCACTATTTCTGTCGGGTCGGCAGAACCATAGGAAACTCTGATACCGATGATGGTTGCCGGGATCAGGGTAATACAGGATGTGTTCAAAGCCAAAAAAGTACACATGGCCGTTGAGGCTTCATCACGATCGCCATTTAATTTCTGCATCTCCTGCATGGCTTTCATCCCAAAGGGGGTGGCAGCATTGCCCAGACCCAGCATGTTGGCACTCAGGTTCAGTACGATAGCACCCATGGCCGGATGCCCGGAAGGTATGGAAGGAAACAGCCGCTTTAGCAGTGGATTTAAAAGAAATGCCAGGATCTGGATTAAACCACCCTTTTCAGCAATTTTCATAATCCCCAGCCACAATGCCATGATACCAATCAAGTTAAAACAAACCTCGACCGCATCCTTTGCAGCTCCCAGGGCGGCCTGGCTGACAACTTCAATATTGCCGTTCAGAGCTGCAACGATTATACCCGAAGCCAACAGCAAAAGCCAGATGATATTTAACAATCGTCTTCCTCCTGCCCCTGATGATTAAATCCCTGTTTAAGCAAATTATGATAGGGGGCAGAGAAATAGAACAGCCCGGTTTGATACGGGCTGTTTGCTATAATTCATTTACCTTGGACAATTGCCTGCGGACTTTGCTTTAATGTTCCATTGTCTCATCTGTTTCATTTCTGGTTCGTCTGTCCATCATCCCCTGGATTTTATCAAGCAGCTGCGGCGCCAAATCAACGACTCTTTCCGCCAGGCTGTTGCCATTTACGGAGAGCAAGCGCACATCATTCATTCTGACCACCAAAAAACCTACCGGTTTTACTGATACACCGGCACCGCTGCCTCCCCCAAAGGGAATATCCTGACTTTTACTGCCGTTGTCGAACTCGTATTCCCCGCCGCCAGCGGCAAAGCCGCAGGCCACCTGGGAAACAGGAATTATAACCGTCCCGTCGTTGGTTTCCACGGCATCACCGACCACGGTATTTACATCCACCATTTCCTTAATACTCTCCATGGCCGTTTTCATTAGACCTTCAATAGGACGGTTGTTGCCTGGTATTTGCTGCGAATCCATTTATCCACCACCTGACTTTCCATACGATTAAATAGAATGCTATGGTGATAATATGTACGATTCGCATTTTTAATATACAATCAATTTGACTGTTAAATTCAGCACTGAGGTAATCAGGTTCAACTGCCAACTGCACCTTCTTTAGGCAGCTGATATTGGCCAGAAAGGTTACGCCCAGTCCTATTATAGTCCATAGCATTCCTGTATTAAGCGCCGCCCACATCGCATTTCTTCCGCCCACCCGGCCTTGCCAGCTGATTTTTTCAATCACAGTATAGCCCAGAGCCTTTTTGATGATATTAAAAGTCTGTTGTTCCCAATCTGATAATAGATGGATACGTTTGCTTATTTTAAAAATATCTTTTATGTGTTGCCAGTTCCAATCTTTCTTGGAGCCAATACTTCTCTCCCAGCGGTCCACCAGCAATGCTTCCAAAAAACTTAAACGGGGATCAGTATAGTCATAAATTTGTTCAAAGCGGTATACGGGCAGGCCGAAACGTATTTGTATGCCCTGAAACTGATCATTGTCAGTCACAATGATTTCCATGCGGAAGGTAATGTAACTAAATAAAACAAGTATCAATAACAGCAATAACAGCAAAACGATATAGAAGTACATAGAGATTTCTCCTGTTTTTCCATATCGTTCCCTTATTCTTTTTTGCTATACACCAGATTATGGATTCTGATATCTGGCAATCGTGGTTTCTATCTCATTAATAATTTTTTCCATTTCTTTGGCGATCACTAAATTTCTCCTGCCCTGCCTGAAGGTAGGGCAATGCAAATTGAAATCGAGGATTTTTTTATCTATTTTCACCAGATCAGCTTCTCTTTCCAGATAAAATAATTCCTTTTTATGCTGATATCTCTGCAAAGCCCGGTCATCATGCTGATCAGTCCAAAAAAGTTCGGTATAACGTTTGAAATATTGAATCTCCTGTTGCAGTTTTTCCATGGCAACATCAATTTCTTTGCCCAATTCAATCCAATACGGTGCAAAGTCGTTTTCTTTAAGTATCTTAAAAGCCATACGCATTTCAACCGGTTCAAACGGATTCTCTTCCAAATCCAGCGGTTTTCCGGCCCCGGCCAAATTATCAAAGTCTCCCCGTTGCTGGGCTTTGCGTATTTGTTCTTCGACCAGATCCCGGGTGCTGCTCATATAACGGGCTAGTTTTCGGTTTTGCTGGGCTTTCAGCATTATTTCTTCTTCCAGATCTTTTTCGCCCAAAGCTCGCTCATCCTTTCTCCATCGGGTCAGTATTCATCATACTTGTCTGCACTTGTTTTTATTCCGCGTCCGGATCCAGTTGCGGGAGTTCTTCCAGGCTGGACAGGCCAAATATTTTTAAAAATTCATAACTGGTCCGATAAAGAATAGGCTTGCCGGCCGCATCTTTGTGCCCGTCTTCTCTTATAATTCCCTTTTCCAGCAAATTGCTGAGCACGCGTTCAACTTTAACGCCCCGGATCTGTTCGATTTCGGCCCGGGTTACCGGTTGGCGGTAGGCAATGACCGCCAGTGTCTCCAGCGCTGCGGTTGACAGCCTTAAGCGAGCCGGCTTGGTCAATTTACTTACCAGCTCAGTAAACTCAGGCTTGGTGGCCATGATATAGCCTCCCTCGAGCGAGATGATCTGCAACCCGCGGGCGGATTGATGGTACTCCAGCATCAATTCCTGCATGATGGACTTGAATTCCTCTTCCCCAATCTGCAATATTTCCAGCAATTCATCCATATCCAACCGTTCACCGCTGACGAACAACAGCGCTTCAATCCCCGCTTTTATATCATCCCGCATTAACATCACTGCATCTCCCGTATCTTCAGTATTATTTGCCCAAATCTAATATCCTGAATGGCTTCAATCCGGTTCAAGCGGATCAGTTCAAGGATGGCCAGAAAACCGGCTAATATTTCCCGCCGCTGTTTATAGGCACCGCACAGCATCTGAAAATTGGATTGCCCGACCATTTGCAGATGCTGCATGATTTCATCCATTTTCAGAGAAACATTCACGTTCTCCCGGGGAATATTATAACTATCAAAGTCGATATCACTGTGGAAAAGCTTTATATAGGCTTTAAATAATGATGGTAAAGAAACTGCCAGTTCTTTGTGGGGCTCGATTATTTCCATCTGTCCATGGCGAAAAAATGGGCGCGGATAATCTTCATCCAATCGCAGCGCCAGTAATTCAGCGGCTTTTTTATAACGTTTATAAGCAATCAGTTTGTGCATTAGATCTTCGCGAGGATCTAATTCTTCCTCCTCGGTTTCATTCAAAGTTACCGGCAGCAACATCCTGGCTTTAAGACTCAGCAGATAGGAGGCCATCATTAGAAAATCACCTATTTGATCCAGGTCAATATTGCCGCTGCCGGTAATATACTGCATGTATTGATCGGTGATTGCCGTAATCGGGATATCGTAAATGTTCATCTCATTTTTCTCGACCAGATAAAGGAGCAGATCGAGCGGCCCGTAGAATTGTTCCAGATTGACCACATAATCCACAGCTTAACCCTCCGCTAAAATACTGTCCCATAAATTACAATATAGATCACATTGTAGAGCGGCCAGATGATTTTATCGGCCAGGTTGGTAAAAATAATCAGCAATAGCAGTAGAGGTCCGAACTGCTCCAGGGAGTAAATAAAATTTGCACCTTTATCCGGCAAAAGCCCGGCCAAAATTTTCGAACCATCCAGCGGAGGTATGGGAAGCAGGTTAAAAACCGCCAGAATAATATTTATCTGTACCAGCGGCACCAGCATCTGAATCAATGCTGGCAGACTGCCGCTGTAGGTTCCCAGCTGCGGATCAAATCCCAGCAAACGCAGGGCAATCATCCCGACAACGGCAAGCAGGATATTCATGGCCGGTCCGGCAAGGGAAACCAGCATCATGCCGGATTTGACGCTGACGTTTTTGAAATTGTAGGGATTAACCTGTACCGGTTTGGCCCAGCCAAAATGGAAAAACATGAGCGCAAAAAAGCCGATCCAGTCAATATGGGGCAGCGGGTTAATGGTAAGACGGCCCTGATAATAGGGAGTATCATCACCCAACCAATCAGCCACCCGGCCGTGCGCATACTCATGAAAAGTCAGCGCTATCAATATTGCCGGCAGGAAAATAAGCATATTATATATATACTGCATCAGGAATACTCCCTTCTTCAAGCCACTGTTTAACCATATTAATTTCGTCCTGGCGGGTTTTAATTTTTTCGTCCAGCTTGTATGCATACAGCCTTTCCAGAATTATTTTGTAGGCAGGGCCCGGCTTCAATCCCAATTCCCGCAGGTAATTGCCATTAATTTCGATTTTCACTCTGTCCTTCAGATCCAGATATATACTCACCCGATCCCAGGTAATTTCATCTTTGATACATAACAATAAATAAAGTTTGTTTTCGTTGGCCAACTCCGCCAACATCCTCTCCAGATCGCTGGGGAGCAGCTGTTGATTATTGCTGATTGAGACCGCCCGGGATGGAATCAATTCGGCATCAATGATCGCCTGTTTAGCAATGCGATCAATGGGGTAATGCTGCAGCAACTTATCCTTTTTTTCGGCCTCCAGTTGCGCGAAAATAATAATCAAGTATACTAACCAGGTTTTGAATTTCCATCCATAATATCTTTCCTGCCACCACCCGGTAACCAACGGCACTCTTTTGAGTTGTTGCCAGCTGACTTTGTCAAAATCGATTTCCGGCAGGACATATTTCCATACGCCAATATCCTGCATACGTTTTAAAGCCGGGATGGGATCCTTCTCATTAAGGATCAGAGTCAACTCGGTAAAAATACGCTTATAAGACAGTTTGCCCAACATATGTCGCTCAATTGCATCCCGGGCAAATCGCATTGTATCTGCTTCGATTTTAAAGCGGTAGCGTTGTTCGAAGCGAATCGCCCTGATTATCCTGGTAGGATCTTCAACAAAACTAAAGTTATAAAGAATCCTGATCAAACCGCTGCGTAAATCATTGCTGCCGCCGAAATAATCGATCAATTCCCCAAAATGATCAGGGTTAAGGCAAATTGCCAGCGTATTTATGGTAAAATCACGCCGGTACATATCTTCTTTAAGCGATGACCTTTCCACCTGCGGTAGTGCAGCGGGAAATTCATAATACTCGGTTCGTGCCGTGGCTACGTCAATTTTACTCCCGTCCGGCAAAATCACCACTGCCGTGCCAAATCGTTCATGCACGCGTAATTTGGCATTCAGCTGCTGCGCCAGCCTGGCGGCTAATTTCTGTCCGTCACCTTCCACTACCAGGTCAACATCAAAATTGGTTACCTTTAGTAATAAATCTCTTACAAAACCACCAACACAATAAACCGTGTAGTTAAACTCAGCGCCTGTTGCTCCTGCCAAACGCAGGAAGGACAAAAGCTGCCTGGGCAGCTGTTTCTCCATTTGTTCACTGCAGTTTTCCCAGGAACCCCCTGAAAATGAATAGAGTAATTCATGGTCTTCCGGATAATCATTACCATGCAGTGTTCTTAGAATATCAGTCCGGGATACAATACCGACAAGTTTGCCGTCTTCAATTACCGGCAATCTTCCGATATCATGTTCTACCATCAGCTTTTGAATATCACTGACAGATGTGGCGGAGGTCACCGACAAAACATCGGCGGTCATAAATCCCTTGACCGGCGCATGCCCAAGTTCATGAATTCTAGCCTTATCAACATCACGTCGCGATATCATGCCGATCATTTTATCATTTTCCACCACCGGCATACCGGTATGTCCATATCTGAGCATTAATCTCCCGGCTTCCTCCATACTGATACTGGAGCGCAGGGTTTTGACCGGACTTGACATAATATCTGCAGCTATATTGGAAGGATGGATTAAAACCTTCAGGTTATCGAGGATAATTTCTTTAACTTCGCTGCATTCTTTGGAGCGGATAACGGCGGAAGCAGCTTTGTCATGCCCCCGCCCTCCCAGGGGTTTCAATACTTCATTAATTTTCACACTGCTGCTGCGGCTTCTGCCGATTACATTTACTTTACCTTCCATTTTGACAATCACAAAAACTGCGTCGCAGTTTTCCATTTCAAACAAACGATAGGTTACCAGATCCAGTCCGGGTACGAACTGATTGCCCTCAAAATCAGCCAGCACAATATCCAGATCCTTGATCTTGTGATGGATGCCCGCTTCTATAAGTCTATACAGCATCTGCCGTTGGTCTTCGGAAAAAGGCTGTTCCATGAAATTGCTTACCACGGCCAGATTGGCTCCACGGCTTAATAAATAAGCAACTGCATTGGCATCGCGGGAAGTCGTGGAAGGAAACAGCAGACTGCCGGTATCATCATATATCCCCAGGGCTAGAATGGTTGCTTCAAAAGGGCTGAGCTGGATATTTCGTTCGATAATTTTTTCCACCAGGATCGTCGTCGCAGCCCCGGTGGAATGAATTTCAGCCAGGCTGCCTTGCAGGTCGTCCTCATGTTGAGGATGGTGATCGAAAATGTGTATATCCAGATCGCTGTTTTCCAGTACCGGAGTCAGCTGGGCCAGACGATAGGAACTTGCAGTATCGACCAGCACCAGTCTTTGTACGGCAGGCAGATCGATTTCTTTCACGGTTTTAATGGCCAACAGATCTTTATATAAGGCCATAAATTTTTTTACACTTTTGTTTATGGTCCCTGAAAATACCCGCACTGCTCCCGGGTATAATTTGGCTGCAGCGACCATACTGGCCAAGCCGTCAAAATCAAGCGCATTATGTGAAGTAATAATTTCCAAGCCAATTCTCCCTACACTCAAACTATTTGCATTATAGCATACCCTCAAAGCAGTTGACACTTGCCGTCATAACTGGCTGTAGCAGCATTCTTCAATGAATATAAAATCCGCTCAATCAACGTATCCTTACGTATCATGCGCGGATTTTTCAGTTCCTGGTATAAATCAAATTGATGTTTATGCAGTCGGGTTTTTATTTTCCGGGGGTGAAACATTTTTAGCTTTCAGGGAGGTTATCTCCCGCTCCAGTTTTTTGTTGTATTTGGTCAGTTCGTTTAATTTCCGGCCCGTTTTAAAAGCCCGGAAACTATCGATCAAAAAAGTGATGATAGCTCCCCCCATGGCTGCGATCAGGGCCACCAAGGCCAGAGAGATTTCCGCTGTATCCCAGATTAAAAAATGTACGGTCACCGGAATATTGTTTTGCATAACAAAAATAACAATCCCGACCATAAAAATTAATGCACCCAACAAATACGCAGGCATAAAGCAGTTCCCCTTCCCAAATAATTGCCTTGGGCAATAATAATTTGTTTACTACTGATTATTTTACGTACTCTTTTGAAATAAGGGAAGAACAATAAATTATTATTTCCTGTCCATTATGCCATTTTCAGGCCAGATGACTTTATCCCTGACGATTTATACTATAAAATTATCGCAAATTGGCAATATACTTGATAAATTATACTTAATGAAAATTATACTTGCCAAAATTTAGAGACTAACATATAATATTCGAAATGCACATATATTATAGTCAGGTTTTTAACCAGGCTCGCAATGAGCAGCGGTATACCGCGGGACTTCTAAAGTACGGAAGTCCCGCTATTTTTATATGATGGGGGTTATATTTTGAGTTTCGTAAAGTTTATTCGTGATTTGTGGGCGGATGAAAAACAAAGGGTTGCATCAATTTCTATTCTATCAAATACCACCTTGGTTCTTTTAAAGTTGGCTGCCGGAATTATAACCAGCTCAGTCAGTATAATCTCTGAAGCGATCCATTCCAGTCTGGATTTGGTAGCGGCCATTATTGCTTTTATTGCCGTACGTATTTCCAGTCATCCACCTGATTCCAAACATCGCTATGGTCATGGCAAATTTGAAAATGTTTCCGGTACGATTGAAGCACTGCTTATTTTTATTGCGGCAATCTGGATCATGGTTGAGGCTTACGATAAAATTATTCATGGTGCCCACGTTGAAACGATTGGCATGGGTATTGCTGTTATGGCTTTTGCCTCTCTGGTCAACTGGTTAATATCAAGTCTCTTGATGAAAACTGCCAAAAAAACCGACTCAATTGCGCTAGAAGCTGATGCCATGCACCTGCGTACCGATGTTTATACTTCTCTCGGAGTTATGCTCGGCTTACTGCTGCTGTCAATTACAGACATCCAAATTCTTGATCCTATCATTGCCATTGCGGTAGCCCTTTTGATACTTAAAGCTGCCTATGAACTGACAGTTAAAGCTTTGGTTCCTTTATTGGATGTAGCCCTCCCGCAGGAGGAAGAAAACGCGATAATGGAAGCCATTAATATGGTAATTCCCGAAGGGGTGGTTAATTTCCACCAGTTGCGTACCCGTAAAGCCGGTTCAGAAAGATATGTCGATATGCATTTGGTTGTGCCGCGTGATTTAACCATTGCTGAGGTACACGAATTGTGTGACCAGATTGAAAATGAAATTGAAGAACGGCTGCTGCACGTACATGTACTGGTACATGCTGAACCGTGTGAAGACGATGACTGTGAGCAATGCCACCAAAAAGAATGTAATATAAAATCTGAACCAGCAGAATCTTAACTGCATTAATTAAAAATCCCTTGCCTTTTGGCAAGGGATTTTTTTGTGATAGTTATGCATTTTCAATATAATATACTGCCTGGGTCATAACCCATATTACTGATTAGCTGGCCGAACGCTGCTTGATATCGTAATATAAGGGGCTGGCTACGCATATCGAAGAGTACACACCAAAGATAAAACCAACCAGCAGGGCAACTACGAAAATCTTAATGGTGGAACCACCGAACAGCAACAAGGTGACTAACGGCATTAATACTGTCAGTACCGTATTAATGGAACGATTCATGGTCTGCATTATGCTTCTGTTAAGCAAGGTATTGAGCGCTTCTTTCTTCCGGGTACGCAGATTTTCCCTTACCCGGTCAAAGATGACAATGGTATCGTTAATGGAATAACCAACAATCGTCAAAATAGCGGCTACAAAGTAACTGCTGACTTCCCATTGAAATATGGAGAAAAGCCCCAATACAATCAGAACGTCATGAAACAGCGCCAGCACCGCTGCCAGGCCAAAAGCCAATTCAAAGCGGAAAGTAATATATATAAGCATCAGAACCAGAGCGATACCAATAGCTATCAAAGCATTGCGGGCTAATTCACTGCCGATGGTGGCGCCAACACTTTCCGCGCTCTCCAGGGTAACATTCTTAAATTTCTCCTTCAGACCGGCGGTCATTTGGGCAGTTTGTTGCTGATCCAACTCATTGGTACGGATGTAAAATTCGCTGCCGCTCTTCTGCACACTTACTTCTTTAACCATTTTAAGGTCACTTATTGTATTTCTGACCTGATCGGCGGTTATGGAACTATCCATTCTATAACGTAATAAGGAGCCTCCGGTAAAATCAATGCTCCAATTGAATCCCTGCATGAACATGGATACAATACCGGCAATAACCAAGATCGAGGAAAATATATAAAACCATTTTCTTTTTTCAATTAATTGCATTTTCTACCCTCCTTATACGCCATATAACTTATTGTTTTTCGTAATGTCGGCAAACCATACCAGCATATAGCGCGTAAACGTCAGCGCCACCAGCATACTGGCTACAATACCAATGGAGAGGGTAATTGCAAATCCTTTGATTGAGCCGGTCCCAAACCAGATCAGGACGAGGGCAGCAATCAGCGTGGTCACGTTGGCATCAAAGATTGTCAAAAAGGCCCGCTTAAATCCAGATTCGATCGCCGCTTTCAAAGTTTTTCCTAAACGCAGTTCTTCCTTGATATGCTCGTAAATAATGATATTGGCGTCCACTGCCATACCTATTGATAATACAAAAGCGGCAATTCCAGGCAGCGTCAGCACCACCCCCAGCAGAACCATGGTGCCAAGTACCAGAACTGAATACAATACCATGGATACATCAGCTACAAATCCAGGCAGACGATAATATCCCAGCATAAAGATCAGGATCGCCAATAACCCCATCAAGCCGGCTTTAACGCTAAAATCCAGCGAATCGCTTCCCAGACTTGGTCCCACCGTTCTTTTTTCCATGATGCTGAAGGAAACCGGCAACGCACCGGAGCGCAGCAATACCGCAAGTTCCTGGGCTTCCTTGGCGGTAAATTTTCCGCTTATCTGCGCCTGGCCGTTGGGAATGGGTTCATTTACGGTCGGAGCACTGATGGTCTTGCCGTCCAATACAATGGCAATCGGTTTGCCTACATTGGCAGCGGTTGCCTCAGCAAACAGCTTGGCACCGGTTTTATCAAATTCAAGATTAACTGTGGCTTCTCCGCCGGATGAGCTTAACTGGGCCTGGGCATCTTTAAGATTTTCGCCGGTAACCAGCACTTTACCATTCTCATCCCAAAATTCCAATTGGGCCGTATTCCTGATAATATCAACCGCCGCTTCCGGGTCATCAACCCCGGCTAATTCGATAACGATGCGGTCATTGCCCTGAGGATAAATGATTGGTTCGCTAACTCCCAAAGAATTAACGCGTTCTTCCAGCACACCGATAGACTTCTGGATCGTATCGGAACTAACGGTCTTGCCTTCCTTTTCTTGGGCTTGCAGTACTACATGCAGTCCACCCTGCAGATCCAGACCCAGTTTAATATTATTAAGAATAGGTTTGTAGGTAAAATAGGCCAGAAATGCCAGCGCTACAATTATAGTACTTATGATTGCGATACTGGTATTTTTTCGCAACAGTTTGTCCTCCCTCCGCATTTCTCTTATTCTATTGCAAGCCGTACTCAAAGAACAAAGGTAAATCTCCCCTTCACTATAAGAGTTTGGCACCATTAATGATTAAGGCAAAATCACAACCTAAATAGTTGGCTGCCCGCCTACACATCAGCATACGGCTTAAAAATATCTCAAAATACTCCATCACCGGACAAATTTCAATATCAATGCTCAATTCCATGCTGATCAGTTTTTTATCGGCTTCAATAACTAACGATGAATTTTCCACCGCATAATTGACCCGGTCATGGATATCAAAAGTTGCCACATCATAGTTTCTTACCCGGTTGCGATGCACATGCGACTTGTCCGCCAGAATAAGGGCTGCTGCCACCGGATTAACCGGTTGCCCGCTGCCCTCATCATGATTACCGATAGCCGCTGCTACAACAGCTATTTCCTCGGAATTCATTTTCATCGCGCGCAGAATTTCCATGGCCATCAAAGCACCGCTCTGACTATGCCCGTTACGGTTGACCACATTGCCCAGATCATGCATATAACCTGCCATACCTGCTAAATCGGCG
>JAAYCZ010000127.1 GCA_012729495.1 Syntrophomonadaceae bacterium
GATTTTGTAACCAATCACATTGCTCCCGGACAGATCATCATCCTGCATGACGGCGGTAAAAACGGTTTAATAACAGCCCGTGCCGTTGATCTGATGATCGGTCAAATAAAGGAGAAAGGCTATCGTTTTGTTACCATGGGTGAACTGATGAAATTAGAAAATCAGGAATAAAGGCGAAATGAGCAAAATAAAATGATAGAAAAGCAAAAGGGGGAAGATAAGTTATGCCCAAAGTAATAGGTTTTTGGCAGATAAAAACCGGCACCAAAATGATTATCATTTCAATCCTGGCGGCATTGCTGCTGACCACTAGCGTTTTATATGTGCAGGCCTATCATAAACTAAAGCCGATTTACCAGGTGGAAACGGACAAGAAAGTGGTTGCGCTGACCTTTGATATTAGCTGGGGAGACAAAACTCCCATGCCGGTGATTGAAATCCTTAAAGAAAATAATGTTAAATCGACCTTCTTTCTATCCGGGCCATGGGTAAAGCAATATCCTGACGTACCTAAACGCATTAAAAGCGACGGACATGAGGTTGCCAGTCACGGCTATCGGCATATTAACCTCAGCAACTTAAGTAAAAATGAGATTAAGGAAGAAATCATGAAAGCCCACACCAACATCAAGGAAGTGACCGGGGTAGAGGCCAATCTGATCCGTACTCCAAACGGGGATTATAACAATCAGGTTATTGAGGCTGCGCATGAATGCAACTATGAAGTGATCCAATGGAGTGTAGATTCGCTTGATTGGATGAATCCGGGAGTAGCGACCATAACCGAACGAGTTCGCAAAAAAGCCCATCCCGGTGCCATTATTCTGATGCATGCCAGTGATACCTGTAAACAAACGGTGGAGGCTTTACCGCAGGTAATTAAAGATCTAAAAAGCCAGGGCTATGAGTTTGTTACCGTATCCAAATTGTTAGAATTGCAAAAGCAAGATAAACAGGCCAAAGATAATAAATGATCAATTGAATATCAGAAAAAGCATGAAGCCATTTAAGTGTCTCCACTTAAATGGCTTTAGGCTTTGGAATCGCTGTCGTCATCATCGATATGTTCAAGACCGATATCCCTAAGAATTTCATCAATCAGTGCTTTATCCAATTTTTATCCTCCTTCCTAATTAATTTTTTAAAAATTCCCCGCCATGTTAAATATTATATAACAGCTAATCAAGATATGCAATACTTATTTCAATTACTTTTTTTCTATGACTTTTCATACATAGTTTGCCGGTCAAAACAAAAACTAAGCGTAAAATAAAACGCCTGACGGCATGAAAGAGGCCAATATGCTTAGCAGTGACGGGGTCAGGGCACGCTTTATCTTTGCTCTTTGCTTTTTTTTCCTCTCGGGAAGTGAGATGATTACAGGCTGGATGGCTGCTCTATCAGGAGTGGCAGGAACAGTCGAACTGGCGACCGCACTTTTGCGTTACTCGCCGTTACAGGAATTGATCCAGATATTCTACCGACAGCAATCAAAACAAAGCGAACCTATGCAATAACGATTTCAATTTACTTTGGTCCACTTTTCACCATCGAATTTATAGCTCAAATATTTACCGGCCGGGGGACGGAAATTTTCCCAGTTCACTTTGAGTTTGTAAATCAGCCTGGCGGTTTCATCCGGCCGGGCTTCCTCTTTTTCGATAATATATCTCTGCGTATAGAGGGTATGTCCATCCTCCATCGTCACATAAAATTCATCTCCGGCATCACCGATAAAATCAGCGGGGAAAAATATTTCAGTGGTAAAAAAGGTTCCTCCCAGGCTTGCCTCAGGAATATCATTATCCCTCAGATCTGCAAAGTCCGCAAATATCTCCTGCCGGGTTATGGATTGAGGCGGAGCAATCGGTTCATTCTGACTGTTGGTATAAAGAAAATAGGCTATCAGAGCAAAAGCCAGCAAATATATTATCCCGCGTGTTTTCACCAATACCCACCTCTTTTATTTTATATCCTGACAAAGCGGTAATTGCCAAGATCCTCAACTTCTCCAGCTTGGATGTGAAATTCCAGATGTTTAAGGATCATAACCTTGGACCAGAAAATATTATGCGGGGTTTTTCCCAGTTCATAAAAGCCCAGTTCCTGCTCGGCTATCTCATCAAGACTATGTGGCTTATCCAAATAGGCCATTATTTTTTCGTCCCGATCCAAAGCAATTTGCAGGTATTCCCGCAGAAGTTTCTCAATATCGTCTTTAAAAATTCTGCGATGCGAAGTTACCAGTACTTCTGGTTTCAAGGCGATAAGCTTTTCCACGGAAGCAATTACATCGCCGAAATTGGAGTCATAACCCCCATACCAGGGCCCACGCGGCGAGATATCCAAATCACCGGAAAAAAGGATTTTATTATCAGGGAAAAAGAATCCGTAATGACCGACTGAATGACCGGGCGTATGCAGCGCCATTATTCTGGTGGAGCCAACTATGATTTCATCACCGTCTTTAAATACTCCGCTCAGTTCAATTTTTCTAAATCCCGGTTTGACCAGCACATCATCCGGCAAAGAAATGTCCGTATTCATCCTTACTTCTTTCTGACTGCCCATTAGTTCTTCCCAGCGCTGGAATCCCGCGGTTATGTAAAACTTGTTTTCGTCCTGAAACGCATATTGCTCTTCCGTACCTGCCATAATTCTGGCCTGAGGAAAATAACCCAGACCATGGGTATGGTCAAAGTGAGAGTGACTCAGCAGGATGAGTCCGATTTCTTCTTTTGGTATCTGCGCATAAGCATTGCCGCCACTGCCGGCATCAATCAAAGTCTTGGTTTCATCGTCAATATAAATAGAGTTGCAATACGGGAACATCGCCTTGCCTTCTGGACGGATCACCTTGATATTATTGTCCAAATCGATAATCATAATCTTCCCTGCCCCCGCTCATTAACGTTGTCCCCAAAATTTTAAAATAAAACCCGGCCCCAGCCGGGTTTTATAAACTTGCTTTAACCGTCCAACAATAATGTGGTATCGGTTTTTAGTCTACGCACTAGTTTTGAAAGCTTGTTTTAACCATCCAATCTGTCCATCATCTCGATAATCATATCAAAAAAGTAATTCATATCTTCTTTTTCGTTTATACCCGCCTTAAAGCCGACTTCGGGGAATCTCCCCCCGCTCTGGATCTTGACGCTGACCATATAGGAAGACTGTTCCATTTCTTCTTCCAAACTCTCTAAATCGATTTCATCCCACTCATCTTCAAAGGGTATTATTTCATCATCCTCGAGTTTAAATATTGAGGATTCCTTTAATTCTTCACTGTTATCCAGTATTTGCGAAGCAATCCACATAACATCGGTAACACTCATATTCAACTCACTACTCAGATGGAGTATCTCATTGGCAACTGGTGTAATCTTCAGCAAGTCAGATAAATTTACCGGGTCCCCTTTACTCCATTTGTTTTTCACACCCATCACCTCCGCAGCTATTTGCCGAACTAACTTTATTTCTTTCCCGGGTGATCATTAATACAAAGAACCACTTTCCAGGTCACATTTCATTCTACTCATTATATCAAAATTATATGTAAAACCAATGTGAAATTTTTTCGTTTGCCTGTGCCCGGCCAATTTAACCGCACAGGTACATTTTATCTCCATTTAGATTTTAAAACATTACTCCCGAAAAATCTCCCGCCAAGATCTGGGAAATTATCACATATATTATTCCTGTACAATAATTAATCTATCTATTATTTTCTTTATTAGCATCATTATGTCATCTTAACTTCATATGTTGTTATTTGTCGTTTTATAAAATATTGCCCCAATTAAATATTAATTAAAATCCGCTCCATCATAAAAATAAGCCCGTTTAAACATCATACTACAGTACGTTTAACTTCGGGCTTGGTTTATATAATTTATCTTAAACTTCCTTGCTGGTTAAATTGTTATATAATATGCGACAACAATTTTGTGCTTATGATTCTTATATTGCCAAACTAATCAGAGTCTGGCGGCCTTCTTCTCTCAAACCTTGGATTTCCGGTTTTATCTGCCTGCGTATCTCGGTCTTATGCAAAATCAAATATTCTTCCAGTGCTGTTGTAGCTACACTTTTATCATGTCTGCCCAAACGTATGCCCAGACATTCCTGGCCCTGCAGATAAAAAAATAATTCTGCCTCACGCTGGCAATTATCTACATCAAAAATCCCCTTGCCACTGGCCATATTGTAGTCTGTCATATGCAGATCTGTAATCGAATTTAATTGCATAATTTGTTTCCCTTCTTTCTCATTACGTATAATTTATATTTTAAGCATACCTTTATAGGTAAATTTTTGCAATCCTATTGGATTATTTTGTATTATTTCATGCTAAATTTGTCGATATACTTGGATTAGAATGCACTAAATTTCACTTACAATTTTATAATTAATCTTAACGAGGATTTTGCATAATTGATTATTTTTATATTGCAATGTCGCTTTTAGAATATCATCCTGAGCGTTAGCGAAGCGACGATGCCATATGGCATCTAGTGCCGAAAGCGATCGGAAGGCAAGCGCAGCGCAACCTGAGCGTCGGCGGATCTACGGCATTTGCGAGATTCCCCCTACGAGGACTACATATATGA
>JAAYCZ010000128.1 GCA_012729495.1 Syntrophomonadaceae bacterium
CCAATGGAGGACAGATTATTCTGTCCTCCATTTTTAATGAAAACCTGAAACAATTACGCTGCTACTTTGCTGTTTGATCATGACACCTTTATATATTAAAATTTTTATCCGCATGCCGAAGTAAGATGGTTACCATTATTTACAATTATTTTGGGGCATTCAAGAAAACCTTAGGATAATCCGACCATTAAGCCCTTTATATGACTAGCAGCGATCAAATTGTCCATATTTACCAAAAGGTAGTAATAAATTTGAGTTGAATTATTAGTACGAGGAGGTGAAAGTGGAAATGTTTATAAGTTACCTATGAAACTGGAAACTGATTTTCAATGAAATATTGTACTTTAATCCCTGACTTTAGAAAGGAGCTATCTATGCTAACATTACGTAACAAGATATGGTTTTTTTGCTGTATATTAGCCTTACTAACTATCGCTTTAATCCCTTTTCCGGTTCAAGCCAGTGATTACGGTACCAAGGATTTAACCCTGGGCAGTCAGGGGTCAGCCGTCAGTCAGCTGCAAAAAGATCTGGCCTTGTTCGGCTTTTATACATATAAAATTGATGGATCGTTTGGTCCAAAAACATATGATGCGGTAGTGAGTTTTCAAAAAAGCCAAAAACTAAAAACCGACGGTCTGGTTGGTCCGATAACCAAGGCCGCATTGAATAAAGCCTTGACCCAAGTCAGTAATAATGATAACCAGGATTTAACCCTGGGCAGCCAGGGTTCAGCCGTCAGTCAGTTACAAAAAGATTTGGCCTCGCTCGGCTTTTATAAATATAAAATTGATGGATCGTTTGGCCCAAAAACATATAATGCGGTGGTTAGTTTTCAAAAAGCCCAGGGACTAAAAACCGATGGCCTGGTTGGCGTAAAAACCAAGGCCGCATTAAATAATGCCTTGAAAGGAATTGTGTCATCACCCCGGATTTCAGCTTCCGCTAAGGCACCCACGGCAGCCAGTATTCGTGATTATAATGCCCATGAAAAATTGATCGTTGACTCTTTCCGGGCCAACTTTGATGGCAGCCTGGCTCAAACTCTGGTCGGGCGCGCAATCTGGTATATGGAGTACGGCTATATGAAGTATGGGCATACGAAGTATGCTGCCACCGGATATATTGACTGCTCAAATTTTGCTTCCTTGGTATACAAAGACTTCGGTTATTCCATTACTTCTGCTGCCAAAAACTATGGCTCGGTAGGAACAAAGGTTGAGGGTGTTTATGCCAGAAAAATAACCGGGACATCTAAATACACCCTGGAAGGCACAGAAAAATTAAAGCCCGGCGATATATTTACCTTCTGGAACTCTGATGAGCCGGCCAGGACACATATAGGTCATGTTGCCATATATATGGGCATGATTAACGGCAAACCTTGTATCATAAATACCTGCTCAGGACGCCCCACTGCCATTGGAATCATTAATAGTTTTTCCTACTGGTACGGTTCAAGCCTTATCGAAGTGCGCAGAGTTTTACCGGCCAGCGCATATGTCGCAGGCAGCAAAATTAGTGATCAGGATCCGGTTATGCCGGCAATATATCAAATTATACCGGACAAACCAATCGTATTACCTAAAGGCCTTCGTACAGGATTCTAATAAAATTTACACGGGTATAATTGTCTTCAAACAGCGAAGCCCCTCCAGGCTCGGAGGGGCTTCGCTGTTTTTATCTCACAATTACAAGCGTACAAGCGCATATACCGTTTTCCCGACAATCGATGAGAATATTAGCATCCATGATTAACAATGGACTATTCTTTCTCCTCATTTATCTATACCCACGAAGAAACTATATCTCTCATAGTTTCAAGATCCAGCCTGAGAATTTCTGCCCCACGACTCAATGTAATCTCTTCCTCATCGATCGCTTTACGAACTAATCTGGATAAACGATCCTCTATAAAACATGATGAAGAAAGTGAGTCAGGCTCCTTTGATCTCAATACTTCAGGTGCGTGAAATTTATCTCTTTGTAATGCTTCCGGTTCATCTTTTCTGCTCAAACTCTTACCAGTTTTCGCCTTAAAAGCTGCATTGAATTTACCCCATACATTAGGAATGCTATCAGATAACCGATATAGAACAGTTTTATAACTTACCTGGAATATTCGCTTTAGTTTGAAAACCCTATCTACCAAAGGTAATCCATATGCATCGTTCCATTCAGATATAAAAGTTTCTTCTGGCATTAGAAAATAGGAAGCAAAGATATTGGCCTCATTTTCTTGCTCTATATCTTCCTGACTTTCCGTAATGTCGTAAGCATCGAAATGAAGTAGTAAATGTCCGAGTTCATGAGCTGCACTGAAAATCCAGCGTTCAACGGAAATTCGCTCCCAAGTATTAACAATAACTGCAGGGCCTCCATCTTCTTCAGCAACAGACAAGCCAAAGAAATCATCCGAAGCCAGAACTAATGGGTATACTTTAATTCCTGCCGATTCAAGTAATCCAGCAATATCACGAATTGGTTCGTCGTTATCAAGTCCTAAATTTTCTCTTGCTGCTTTGGCAGCATATTTTGCTCTTTCATTACCGGCTTCCATCTTAGACAACTTTTTTGCCAGAGATTTAAGCTTATACTCTTTCTTTGGTAAATTTAGTATTTCTTCTAAATCATTAAAGTCGTCCAGCCAGCGTGCCACTTCAGCCAAAATGTTTTCACGGCTATTCATTTTTTTTGCGGCCCTGAATCTTACTTTTTTTAAGGAACGAACGGGGACTAATAAGTCTTGGAGTTTTACATCTACAGCTCCCGCAATATTCTGTAAGGTTGATACTTTTGGAATTGAACTACCGTTCTCAACATTTCTATAGGCAACCCTTGAAATCCCGGCACGATCAGCAATATCAGCCTGAGTGAAGCCCTTGGCTTCACGTATCCGTTTCAGATTTAGGCTTATATTTTTTTGATCCATAAACACCGCCCTCTTACAATAATATTTTAATTTTATATTTACATATACCATTATATACATATATTTAGTTTTTGTAAACTTGATAACCATACTTGTTTTTTTAAAATATCTGGTATAAAATGATAATCGTTAAGGTTAATCATTTTATCTTAACAATCTTACCGGAGAGGGGTGATGGCGTATGATTGTATTAAAATGTAAAAAGAACATCCGGCCAGATGCTCTTTTTACATAATAGTTTTTAATTTACGTTGACCAAGCAGATAGAAAAGGTTTCTGGGCCTCCATCTATCTCGCCCAAATCCTGAGGAATTATATAGTATTTATCCAATTACTATAGTATTCTTCGCTACATATAATGATATTCCTGCTGGATTTGTGCCAAGCTGAAAGATTATTTTGCAATCTTTTCAGCTCAAAACCCAAATATTATGAAAGCAGGAATTATTATGAGCTTAAATAACGAGCACGAAAACGATCATAGAAATGATATGGTCACCATTTCAGTCAACGAAAAAGCAGTTTCAATCCACCGCGGACAACATTTGGTAAGTGAAATCAAGCTTGCTGGCGACGTACCTTCCACTGACATCCTTTATAAGATGCCAGATTATGAAGTAGCGTTGAATGATAATGATAAAATCATTATTCATGGCGGTGAAAGTTTTAAATCTTCTGCTCCTACCGGGGCTTCTTCTTAATGGAGGGCTTCAGGATGCAGCAATTAGAAGAACAATTTCAGGTACTAAAAGAAATTTGTATTAATGCTCAGGTTTTTGAAGAAAGCGGCTACACTTTTATCTATATCCCTGATCAAAAAATGCCGCATGGCTGCACACCCCCAGTATCTGATGTAATCCTGTGCCCCCAGGAGCACAGTGGTTATACCTCCCGATTATTCTTTAAAGACATTATTCAAACACCCAAACAACTGAATTGGAATGGACAGGCTTTCATTCTTGGTCAGCAATGGCATGCTTTTTCCTACAACAATGTAGCCAATATGCCTCTGCTTAATATGGTGATCAACCATTTAAGGGGGCTGGTAGCATGATGCAACTTCGCATGCCTCAATCCATTCATCAGGAGATGCGGAGCGACTTACGTCGCTCCCATCCCTTTGCCTTTGAACGTATAGGGTATATTTTTACCAAACCTGCAGGGGAATCAGTTTTGGTAGCGACAGGATACCAATCCATCCCGGATCAATATTATATAAAAGACAACTCAGTAGGAGCCCGTATTGATCATCAGGCAATTGCACTCGCAATGAAACGTGCCGATATGAACAAAGAAGGAATTCTCCATACTCATATTCATAATAAAAATGGCCTGCCCATCTTCAGTAGAGATGACCGTGCTGACCATCCTAACCTTTTAAGGTCATTCAGAAATGCCGCTCCGGGCATGACACACGGTTTTTTACTCCTAAGCACCGATAAGATGATGGTGCGGGTATGGCTGCCGCAGCATGAATCACCTATTGATATCTTTCGGTTTACGATCGTTAACCTGCCATTATCTTTGGACGTATCTGGAGGGTTTTTGGTATGAGTGCAAAAAACAATCGGCAATCCTTTCTTGGTCCTAATTTAGATCAGGTACTTGAGACCGTTGTAATTGGGGTAGTGGGCCTCGGGGGTGGGGGTTCACAAATCGTCCAACAGCTGGCGCACATTGGTTTTAAAAATTATGTATTATATGATTTTGATAAAATCACCGACACCAACCTAAATCGTCTGGTGGGCGCTACAAAACATGATGTTGAAGAAGAACTCCCCAAGCTCTTTATTTCAAAAAGACTTATCCGAGGCCTGCTGCCGGATGCACGAATTTCTTGTATCAGCAAACACTGGCAAGATCAACCCGATGACCTAAAAACTTGTGATATTATCTTTGGTTGCCTGGATGGATATCAGAATCGGGCTGAACTTGAATCTTTAACTCGTCGCTCATTAATTCCCTATATTGATATCGGCATGGATGTTCGAAATGATAAAAACAACATACCCAGGATGTTTGGTCAGGTATTTGCCAGCATCCCCGGATACCCTTGCATGAGATGTTATGACTTTATTAATGAAGAAGTTCTGGCTAAAGAAACCCTTGCATATGGTGATGCTGGTATAAGGCCGCAAGTAGTCTGGCCTAATTCCGTTCTGGCTGGAACAGCAGTTGGTCTGGCAATGAATCTCCTTATGAACTGGACCGGTAAATGTGAAGAACAGATTATCTACTACGAATACGATGGAAACAAAGGCACCATAAAACCACATGTTAAATGTGATATCCCGAGTAAAGCTTGTGTTCATTACAAACGGGAAAACGCCGGTGATCTTGCTCTGGGTAGAAATTAAATATTTAAGAGGAGGTATTTTTATGAAGATTAAAACTGGACAAACCGTTAAGGTATCTGGTCAATACAAACCCGTTGGGGGTAAAACTGAATCTACTTTCGTCGAAGGAAATAGGGTTCCTCCGACGAAAACCAACAAGCAAGAATGGGTGCTGGTAGATAAGACCAAACACAAAAACGGGTAACGTTAAAATGGGGAGACACTTTTTAGTCGTCTCCCCATTTTGGTAAACTAAAACATCTTTGGACAAAACCAATATTCTCAGGGCTTTCTGTTTGTGATTTTAATTTTTCAGTCATTCCGGGAGTATTTTGGGAAACAGTCGTTTTTATCTCCTCAAAGTTCCTCTCAGAAAACACTAAAGGGAGGCCTCAACCTCCCGAGAAATCTATGGTGCGGTAGAGAGGACTTGAACCTCCACGAAGTTGCCCCCACTAGAACCTGAATCTAGCGCGTCTGCCAATTCCGCCACTACCGCATATTTTGCCTCAGCAAGGATTATTATATTACGGGTTGGTAAACATGTCAAGATTAATGGGATGAATTTGTTGAGAGTTTGTTGGGATAGTCTGTTGGGATGAATTTTGTTGTTAATCATCAATAATGTCATGGTATAAGTCGTCTGGGTAAAAGTCATCCGCCCGTAAGGATGACTTTTCCGCTGCTGATCAGTTATCTAAGGGTAAAGGGATGAGATGATATTTCTGTTGATGAGTTGTCTAAGGTAAAGGTATGTTATTCTCGCTGACTATGGATGGATTCAGGGAGTTAGTTTTTGCAGTAAAATTTACCCTGCCAACTGTTTTTCTTGACCAGTTCGCGGTCAATGGCATTTAAAACCGCGCGTTTATTTCTGCTCCAGACAGGCCCGAGCAGCATCTGGCGGGGGCCGTCTCCGGTCAGCCGATGAATAACCATTGAGGGCGGCAGGATTTCGATGCTGCCGGTCACCAGATCAACGTATTCTTCCTGGCTTAGAAATGGAAATGGCTGTTGTTTATACACTTCTGCCAGCGGGGTAGCGCGCAGCAGATGCAGAAGCTGGATCTTGATGCCTTGAATCGGAAGGTTGGCAACTGCGCTTGCTGTGGCCATCATGTCATTACCATCTTCGCCCGGCAGTCCTAAAATAATATGGGCGCAGGTATTGATTTGTCTGGCCTGTAAATTGTCAACGGCGGTTAAAAAATCCTGGTAATTATATTTTAAATTGCAAAAGTCGGCACTGCGTGCATGAATTGTCTGCAGCCCCAGTTCCACCAGCAGATAATGATGCTGATTTATCTCCGCCAGCAAATCCAAAACCTCATCCGGTAAACAATCGGGACGGGTAGCGATGGACAGACCGACTACACCCGGCAGCGCCAGTACGGTGGCATATACTTCACGTAATTTATCTACCGGGGCGTAGGTATTGGTAAACGATTGCAAATAGGCAATATACTTGTTTACCGCCCATTTGTTTTGGATTACTTCCCTGCCCCGCTCAAACTGCTCAGCCAACGCCTTGTCCCTTGCGGCAATAAAATCACCCGATCCCAGGGGACTGCAAAAAAGACACCCTCCCCTGCCCAGTGATCCGTCCCGGTTGGGACAGGTAAAACCTCCGTCCAGGGTTATTTTGCCGATCTTTTCGCCAAATTGCTTGCGCAGGTGGTAGTTGAGGCTATGATAACGTTTGTCGCCCCAGTACTGAGGCGGAGAGAAATCCGTCATTTGTCCCGACATCCTGACTTTATATTGGGGCCTCTTATTGGCCCATTTCTGTTTTCGTCCGCCATTATATCTGTTTAATAGGCGCTGGTATTTTCCGCTATTGAGTTATATCACGACATTATCGCTCTTAACAACACTTATTTTGTTAATTCCTTGTCGCGCATTTATGTTATATTATATAATGGATTGTCAAAATAGGGTTGATACCGTAAATTTAAGGATGTGAAATAAACGTGTCTAAAAAATCATGGAAGAGCTATGTTATTCCCTCCATTTTTATAACGGTTTTCTTAATCGCAGTTGTCATCACGGTTATGCAACAACGTCCGGTCAGTGAATATCCTGAAAAGCTCAGTTTGTTAAACAGCAGTGACTTTGTTATCGCCGGAACAGACCCCGTATTGCAGGTAGGTGAAGCTAATCTCGGCGATGTTTCCCTGCAATTTCCGGGCGGTAAAATGCTGGGACGCAGTGGGGTATATCGGCCGGCAGATATTAACGTATTGTTTACTTTCACCCGTAAAACCAACCTCCTGAATAAAGTAGATATCAACGATGCGGGGTTGGCAACCACCAGATCAATTTCTGTCAATGACAGCTTTGACAAAGTTGTTAATGCTTACGGCGATGGATATGTACGTTCTTATTATAAAAATGATCCGCAGACCTTTGATGCCGTTTATGGCGAAGAACAATGCATTGTTTTTAATGTCAAAGATAACCAGGTTAAAAGAATTGTAATTCTACATGATATAAACGCAACCAATTAATCTAGATTTTTGCATAATAAATTCTTGCTGCAACGACGTTCAATATATATTTTTGCTCAGATAAGGGAAATACAATATATATTGTGCTTGCCAAATGGCGCTTCGAAGGATTATCGAATTATGCAAAACCTCTCAATCAGATCATTATAATAAATAGGAGGCATCCTGGTTGATTCAAATAGAAGGTTTAACCAAAATATATAATGCCGGCGGCGGTGAAATACTGGCGCTGGACAATGTCAGTCTGCAGGTTAATAAAGGCGAGATTTTTGGTATCATCGGTCTCAGCGGCGCGGGAAAAAGCACCCTGATTCGCTGTATCAACATGTTGGAAAAACCAACTGCGGGAACGATTCGCGTGGATGGTCAGAATATCAGCGCCCTGGATAAAAACGAACTGCGGGCGGCGCGGCAGAAGATCGGCATGATTTTTCAGCAGTTTAATCTTTTAGCTTCGCGTACGGTATTTGATAATATTATGTTTCCGCTTGAAATCGCCGGTGTTCCGTTAAAAGATGCCCGCAAACGGGTCCAGGATTTGCTGGATCTGGTAGGTTTGACCGACAAAGCCCGGGTTTATCCCGAGCAATTGAGCGGCGGACAAAAACAGCGGGTCGGAATTGCCCGGGCCCTGGCCAATGATCCGAAAATATTGCTTTCTGACGAGGCCACTTCCGCCCTGGATCCGCAGACTACCCGTTCCATTCTCAGGTTGTTAAAAGATATAAACAAACAGCTTAATCTGACGATTCTTTTGATCACCCATGACATGAATGTCATCAAGGAAACTTGTGATCGGGTCGCGGTCATCGACAACAGTAAAATTGTTGAAATCGGCGACGTATTAAGCATCTTCTCCAATCCCGGTACACCAACCTCCAAAAGTTTTATCAATA
>JAAYCZ010000129.1 GCA_012729495.1 Syntrophomonadaceae bacterium
AGTTGCAATTAATTCCCATCATGATAAAATCGCAGCGTCTCATCAGCTGGCTGCATAAGTTTGCCCGGTTGGCCTGGCTGAAACCTTTGTCATCATATCTGATTGTTCTCCTGCTGAACCGGGAATATGATCAAATCAGGCAGCAAATACCCCGCTTAACTAATTAGTAATGAACCGGCGAGGTGGTAATATAGCCTGACCTGATGTTTTATCAGCAATTGTTTTCCTGTCTTGCTAACATTTATTTTTTCATCCATAATGAAAATTGGATTTGTCTTTTCAGGAAAGGAAAACCAAAGTGGCAGTTGAAATAATTAATGTCAGGAATGACAGCATTGGCGCCGAAATGGAAATTGAAACCGGAGATATTCTTTTGTCAGTTAACGGTCATCCGGTCAACGACATACTGGATTTTCAGTTCTTTACCCAGGATGAAAACCTGTGGCTTAAAATCCGCAAGCTCAACCAGGAAATTTGGGAGTTGGATATAGAAAAAGATTTTGATGAGGATCTCGGTCTTGAATTTGCTGACATCGTTTTTGATAAAATGAAAGGTTGCAGCAATCGCTGCATTTTCTGTTTTGTTGATCAGCTTCCCCGCAGGATGCGTCGTTCCCTCTATGTTAAAGATGACGATTATCGTTATTCCTTTTTGTTTGGCAATTTTATAACTTTAACCAACCTGAGTGAAACAGACTGGCAAAAAATTGAGACCATGCAGCTAAGTCCGCTCTATATATCCGTACATTGCATCCAGGGAGAATTACGGGCCCGGATGCTGGGTAGCCTGCGTGGTGCCAATATAAAATCTGATCTGCAACGATTAAAGGCAGCCCATATTAAAATACATACCCAGATTGTTCTCTGCCCGGGAATCAATGACGGGACCATCCTGGAAGAAACTATTGAGGAATTGGCCCGGCTTCATCCTTCGGTGCAGTCAATTGGTATTGTACCGGTGGGATTGACCGGCCATCGCGGGAAACTGCCTGCTATCAAGCCGGTAGATGTAGAGCTAGCCGAGGATTTAATCAGATTGGCCGAACAATACCAGCGGCGTTTTCGGGCCGAGCGGGGAACCGGATTGGTTTACCTGGCGGATGAGTTTTATCTGCGTGCCGGGGCGGAACTGCCCACTTCAGCTTACTATGACGATTATTGCCAGTTGGAAAATGGCATCGGTTTGTCACGGCTGCTGTTGGATGAATTCGCGGAACTGGAGGGGCAACTACCGGAGAAAATAGAGTCGCGGGAGATATATGTAATTACCGGACGATCCGCTGTGCCGGTATTAGGTAAGATCATCCGCCGTCTGCAAAAGATTAAAGGTCTGCAAGCCCAACTTATCCCGGTAGAAAACCTTTATTTTGGCGGGGGGGTAAATGTAACCGGCCTACTAACCGGCAGCGACATTATCAGGAGTTTGGGCCGAACCTACCAGGGGAAAACAGTTCTGCTGCCGGAGGTTGTCCTGCGGGATGGCGGGCAGACACTTCTGGATGATATAACGGTCGATGATATTATGGAAAAAAGCGGTGCCAAAATTATTACCGTGGACGGTAGTGCCCGTGATCTTATCGGCAAAATATTAAACTAAAAACTTGTGGAACCAATGGAGGAAAGACTATGTCAAAACCCATCGTGGCAATTGTAGGCAGACCAAACGTGGGCAAATCAACCCTGTTTAACCGGCTGGCCGGTGAGCGCAAGGCGATTGTTGAAGACATCCCCGGTGTTACCCGGGATCGCCTCTACGACAGTTCAGAATGGCTGGGACGTGAATTTATCATTATTGACACCGGTGGTATTCGTTTCGATGCCGGCGAGTTGTTCACCCGGGAAGTAAAACTGCAAGCAGAACTGGCCATTGACGAGGCTGATGTTATTATTTTTGTGGTGGATGCCAAAGAGGGCATAACCCACGAAGATGAACAAGTGGCTGCTATCCTGCGCCGCAGCAGGAAACCGGTGGTAGTGGCAGCCAACAAGGTGGAGAATTTTGATAAACAGCTTGA
>JAAYCZ010000130.1 GCA_012729495.1 Syntrophomonadaceae bacterium
AGCACCTCCCCGGTCAGTTCCGGAAAATTATATAAGTTTAGTGACCTGTCGTTTGAGTTATTCTTGAGTTATTTGGTTGCCAAAATACAGCAAAACCACCATGGTAATATCGTCAGATGGTATGGCTCCGTTTACGAATTGATAGACCGACTGCAAGGCTTCATTCATCTGTTCGCGGGCACTCTTGCCGGCCAGGCCGGAAAAGACCTTTTCCAATCTGGCTTCACCAAACAGCTCTCCTGCCTCGTTCATAGCCTCAGTGACCCCATCCGTATACATGATCAGACTGTCTCCCGCATTTAAAACCAAGCGGGCACAAGTATAGGGATTTTCTTCCATGACCCCCAGCGCCATCCCCGGCAAACGCGGCAGCATTTCCACCAAGCCGTCCTGTCGCAGCAGGTAAGGCCGGTTATGCCCGCCGTTGCTATATACTATTTCTCCGCTGGAGATGGTTAAAATCCCTAGAAATTCGGTTACAAACATACCGGAATCATTGTCTTCGCATAGTTCATTATTGACCGCATACAGGATCTCATCAGGCTGCAGCTTGATATCAGCTTTGGCTTTAATCAGTGTCTTGGTCACCGCCATAAACAGCGAAGCAGGTACGCCCTTGCCGGAAACATCCCCGATCGTAAAACAGAGATGATCATCGTCCAGCAAGAAATAATCATACAGGTCACCGCCTACTTCCCGAGCCGGTTCCAACACGGCATACAGATCAAACTCGGGACGACCGGGAAAAGCCGGAAACAGCTTGGGAACGATACTCATTTGGATCTCGCGGGCAACCGTCAGTTCACCTTCAATCAGATCCTTTTGACGTTGGGTTTCTTTTTCGCGCACCAGGTTGTTGCTGATGAAGGCAAAGATTCCCATGCCCATAGCGTTGGTACAGATCATCGGCAGGCTGACGTTAACAATAATGGGGTAGATTACGGAAAAAGGCCTTACCACAGCCAGGTTCAGTCCCATATGAAATGCTTCAAAAAGAGCTACGAAGATGACCGCGGACTTGATGTTTATAAAGGAATTCTTGCGTAAGCAATAGAACACTCCCCCTGCCAGACCGGCCAGAATGGTGGAAACTGAACAGGGCAGTGCGGTTATTCCGCCCATGCTGTAGCGATGAATACCCCCAATCAGGCCGGCGCCGAAGCCCACCAATGGACCGCCGATAATTCCGGCAATGATTGGCCCCAGATCGCGGATATTGGCAATCGCACCCATAATATCAATCCCGCTCAAGGTCCCGTATATGGAAAAGGTACCAAACACCAGGATCAGGCAAACCTGCTGCCCCAGGCTCATTTTTTGTTTATTCATCATGGCTGAATAGACTCTGGTTCTGGTCATTACATAGGCCAGCACCATGATTACCGCCATGTTTTTAATCAGGTTGATCAGCAGATCAATGATGTCATTAATTATAATCACCTTCCTGGCAGACATCGTTTATCAAGGCATCTGTCGCCGCCCCTAAACCCGTTACCCAGGCAAAAAAGCGCATTCACAAGCGAAACGGGGTATGTAATTCATTTGAAAAACCGCCGATACACTTAAGACGTTTCTTTTTTCGAAGCTTTTCAGCCGGACGCTAAAAACTGCCCAGGGCTTCCCCGGGCGTGGCAAAGATCGGAAAAATACTGGAGAATCCAGCAATATCGAACACTTCTTTCACGTTTTCAGTGAGTGCAGACAGAACCACCCTGCCCCCATTGGCCTTGCTCTTTTTGGCGGCCATCAACAGCACCCTCAGTCCGGCACTGCTGATATAGTCCATGGCCGTGAAGTCGAACAGGAAGTTGGTTTCACCTGCTTCCAGCAACGCAGTGATTTTTTTCTCCAGCATTCCGGAGTTGCTCGAATCAAGTCGGCCCTCAATCATGACGATGGTGGCCTGGTCTTTTTTGCTGTCTTTTATATGCACAAAAAATTCCTCCTTTAACTAATACCTGACTTATGCCAGTTTGATATGTTTACGCATCACCAGAACATTGTGGTCGTTTTCCCAGCAGTATTCGATTTCATCCATCATCTGACGAACCAGATGAATCCCCAGCCCGCCAATGGAACGCGCCTCAATATCCTGCCCGGTGTCCGGCGGTTCAATCTCCAGGGGATTGAAGGGAAAGGCGTCATCGCGAATCTCAACGATTAAATCTTTTCCGTTTTTCAGCTCCAGTTTTACGGTCAGTTCATTTTCACCGCCCTGAGGGTAACCATAATTAATGGTATTGGTCAGCAGTTCCTCCAGAGCCAGATTAACCTGAAAGACGACCTTGGGAGGCAAACCATTCTCCTCGCCGAAAACCTCGACTGCTTCAGCCAGCAATTGAATCTCGGCCAGATCATTCTTTAATCGAAATTCCATTGACTGTCCCCCCCTGAATCACAAAAATCAATATTAATAGTTTATTTTGACATTCAAGGGGATTATCCTTTAACTTCTTTTAAAATTGAAGGAAATTCTGGTTAGTTTGTCAAAGCATATGTTGTTGAAGTGTAATTGATTAACTAGGGGGAGATTTTTTTGGGTAATTTTGATGAAAGCCTGCGGATAACCGTCCCCAACAATCTGCGATATCTGCCGCTGATCTTGGATAGTACGGCGGCTTTTGCAGAGATGCTCGGGTTTGATGATAAGCAGATTAATGAAGTAACTTTGGGAGTAGAAGAAGCGGTGGTAAATGTAATCGACCATGCTTTTGCTGAAGGTGAACAAGCCAGCTTTGAGCTGATCTTTCAGCAGGTTCCCCTCGGAATGCAAGTCCTAATCAAAGATCAGGGGATGCCTTTTGACCCCCATGAACTGGCGAGAATGGCGGAAATGGATTCTTTCCGGGAAGATACCCGGGGGCTGGGCTTGCACCTGATGTACCGTTTCATGGATGAAGTATCCTTTGTCAATCTGGGCAAGAACGGCAAGGAAACGCGTCTGCTAAAATATCTGGGCAGGGTTCCTGAGGCGATGGATTCGCCTCCGCCTGAGGCTGAACAACACCCGGAAAATATTCCCGCTTACCAGATACGGCGCATGCTGCCCCATGAAGCGGTGGAAGTATCGAAATGCGCCTACATGTCCTACGGCTATACTTATTCAAATGAACACGTGTATTATCCGGAGCGTTTGCGGCAGTTGAATGAAGAAGGCAAAATGGTGTCGCTGGTGGCGGTCAGTGACAGCGGGGAGATCATTGGCCATGTCGCCCTGATCTTTGATGACAGCGACCCGCTGGTGCCGGTCTCCGACGATGCTTTTGTAAAGCCTCAATACCGCGGTTCAGGATGCTTGAATGATTTGGGCCGGGCTTTGATCGGCTGGGCCGTCGACAATGGTATTTTAGGCAGTTATGCCCTGGCGGTGACCAGTCATCCCTATTCCCAGAAGGTGGCATCAAAATGGGGATACAATGATACGGCCATCTTTATTTCCATCGATACGCCTTTTGCTTTCAAGGCCATTAAAGAAGAAGCCGGTCAGCGAGAAAGCGAATCGCTGTTGTTCGTTTATTTTCGTCCTCCCCAGGATGTGAAAATTTATGCGCCTTGCCATCATGCCGGGATGATCACCCAAATCTACCAGCATCAAGGGGTACAAGCTACCATTTTATCCCCTGCCTCTGACCTGCAGCTGCCCGACCAGGAGCCGATTATTGAAGTCAAATACGATCCCTGTATTATTGCCTATATAAAAGTAAAACAATACGGCCGCAATGTAACCGGCGAGGTCAGCCGCATATTAAAGGGTTTGTGTATCCAGAGAACCGAAACGATCTACCTCTATCTGCCTCTCAACAGCCCCTATACTTGCCTGCTGACGCATGAATTCGAAACGCTGGGCTTTTTCTTTGCAGGTATTATCCCCGGATCCGAAGGCCGAAATTTGCTCATTCTCCAATATCTGAATAATCAGGTTATTGATTACAGTCAGATCTGTATCAATTCAGCCATCGGACAAAAAGTCCTGGATTACATCAAGCAACACGATCCCAATCAGCGGGTGCAATCAGAGTAGCCAAGCATAACAAGATAACAGAAAGGGTGAAGTGCTTTTGTCATCAATCAGCCAGCGCCTGTCGCTCCAGTCCGGTGACCGGCACCGTTTGCAGCTGATGATTCCGGTTTTCTTCTCTCTGGGCATGGGAGAAGTGTTGGGAATCAGCTCCGCCACCTCCATCTTCAATATCCGCTATGGCGTAGAATACCTGCCGCTCATGTATGTGCTGGAGGCAGCCGGCCTTTTACTGGCCTCCCTGGCTATCGCCGATATGTCAGGGAGGATGAAGCGGGCTCGCTTTTTACGGGTGGCCTACGGGATCATGGCCGGTTTGATTTTGATCAATGGATTGGTGCTGCTATTGGTCAAGCTTAACGGTGGGGCTCCGGGAGCACTTTTCTATCCTTTCCTGCTGGTCAGTTCAATGGTGGTCTTTTTTCAGCTTACCCCCCTGATCTGGCTGGTAGCGGTAGATATCTGCCCCACCCAGCAGGCCAAGCGCCTGTTTCCCATCCTGGCAGGCTCCAGTACGATTGGCTGCATTATCGCCGGAGTCGTCGCCAAAGGATTGGCCCCGGCCGGAGTGGAGATCATCTATTGCCTATGGGCCTTCTTTTTGTTGGCAGGAGGTTATTTTTTAAGCCGGACCATTCAATACTATATTGTTCCGGTCAACCTGACCGAAGCAGAAGAGAGCGCCGATTTAAAGGACAGTATCAAAAGCGTTTACCAATCGCGCTTTTTACTGAGCATGCTGGGCCTGCTGACCTTTATTATGGTCCTCAACTTCGTGATGGACTACCAGTTCAATACCGTAGCCCGGCTGGCTTACCACAATGAGGCCGACCTGGCCGGATTCCTGGCCGTATTTTTAGCAATATCAAATCTGGTAGCGGTCGTCATTGAACTGGGCTTCCTGAGCCGGATCATGGCGGCACTGGGCGTAGGCAACATCATTTTGCTGGTGACCATCGGCTTGGGCAGCTGTTTTCTGCTGATGGTCTTCCTGGGGACGGGTCCGCTGGCGCTGGGCACTGTTTTTATGGGCTACCTGGTGACCAAGATCATGGTAAACGTACTGGGCGAGCCATCGTATCAGCTGTTGTTTAAAGTCGTCCCGGCTAAAGAACGAGACGGAGTGCGTTTCCTGGTGGAGGCCCTGTTTATTCTGGGCGGCATGCTGGGCGGAGCTGCCCTGTCGGCACTGCATTCCCAAGGACTCCTCTCTTTGCAGACGGTCTCCGCGCTGGCGCTGCTGCTGGCGTTTATTACCATTTATATCGCCTGGCAGACGCGGGCCATGTATCTGAACGAATTAATTAAATCAATCGCCCAGGGATTTCAGGAACTCAAAGAAAATGGCTCCTCCCTGCTGGGTAATCTGGTTCCGGCCGGTTTTTTGACCCGCCTGCTGACCTTTTTGCACTATCCCGATGATCGCATCCGCGGATTGGTGATGGAGATCATGGGACAAATCGACCCCGGCCGTTTGCAGCCGTGGATCAATGATTTACTGCAGGATCCCAATGCCGAGGTGCGCAGCCAGGCGCTCAAATACTGTGCCCGCATGGAAACGAGCCATTACCGGCGGGATCTGGTGCTGGCTGCCTGTACGGATGACAACCCGGAGGTACGCTCAGCTGCGCTCCCCCTGGTGATGACCCTCGATAATAGCAGCACCCTGCTGGATGCGGCACTCTTCGATTCCAATCCGTTGGTAGTGGCGCAGGCGGTTAAAACGCTCTGTGCCAGCCCGACTCCCGCTGACCCCGAAAAAATTCGTGCGACTGTGCAGCGCTGTCTGGAAGGCCCCCCCGCATCGGCAGCCATGATCTGCGAGGCCATCGGCACGGCTGGTTTAACCGAATTTGCCCCGCATTTGCTGGCTTTACTGGAGGCTGAGCCCAGTTTACAGGCGGCCGCCTGTGAGGCGCTGGGCAAGCTGCAATATCTGGATGCCATCCCCCCCATCATTGCCTTGTATGCAGAATCTGACCGGGCATTTCAGCAAATTGCCGATCAAGCTCTTCAAAATATGGGGGAAGCTGCGATTGAAGTATTGTGGCATGAGTTACCACTCTACCGTGATCTGCACTCCTGGCTGGCGGTTATCAAAGCTGCCGCTGCCTGCCCGGCCACGGAAAAGTACAGCCGACTGTTGGTGGACAGCTGCCTAATACAGTTGGATCAGTTGAATCGTTTTGCCCGCCTGCCAGTGTGGCTGGCAGCAGCCCATCTGCCCGAACTGGCCGGGCTGGCCAAACAGCGCTGTCAGGAGATCCAGGAGCTGCAGATGGAAGCTTGCTGGTCAGTGATGGGCGGCTTGTATGACGCTTTTGTGATTGAACGGGTAAAAGCAGCCAGCCAACAATTCGATCCTGAGCTGAAAGATACTTCCCTGGAAATCTTGTCGGAAGGGTTGGTGGACCGCAGACTGGCACGAGCCATGCTGGAAGTTATCAACCGGCCGCCGGATCGACAGCCGGCTGCCAAATCTGCCGAGGGAAAAGAATTTTTACAGGAAGCCCGCAGCTGGCGTGATGACTGGCTGAGTGAAATCGCCGAAGCGGCATGTTCCAGGCTGGAAGGAGGAAATGAAGTGGACGAGCAAGAGATGCTAAGTCGGTTGGACAAGGTTCTGCTGCTGAAAAGACATGAACTATTTTCTTGTTTGCAATTGGATGAATTGGGACATGTCGCCCGGGTCGCCCGGCAGGAAATTTATGAAGAAAACTCCGTGTTGATGGAGGAGGGGCAACCCAACACCAGGCTTTATTTGATTATAAAAGGAAAGGTTGAGTTGAGTGCACACTCCCTG
>JAAYCZ010000131.1 GCA_012729495.1 Syntrophomonadaceae bacterium
ACTCCGGGCTATGACTGGTTTGCAGAAGAGGTCATAACTGAAGATGATCTTGCTAATTTGCCAGACGAGGATGAAAAAATCGATGTAATTGTCTCGCACACCTGTCCGCTGGAATTTCAGATAGTGCCTCACGAATATGTCAGCATATTTACCAGTGACCCCTGTCGGGCAATGCTGTCCCAGGTACTAAAGCGTTTTCAGCCGAAACTCTGGTACTTCGGGCATTTCCACCATAATAACCATGGGGTGCACATGGATTGTGAATGGTTTTGTTTGCCACGGATAGGTGACGGGCCAACTCGCTATCTGCTCTATCCGAAGTTAAAATTACTTTAATGTATGTCTTCTTTATTCGAAAAAACTCATTATTGCCTTTTCGTCGGCACTTCTACTATAAGCCCCTATATTGTTTAATAATATATTTTTAATTTCTAAATCGTTATGATCAAAATACCGACGAAGTTTCTCCCTGAATCCGGGAGCCGTTAAGTGCAGTTGTCGAGTTACTTTATCAAGTACTGATGAACGGCTAGTCCCAAGTTTATCAGCTACGGAGGTTGTAGCTTTAACAAATGCGTTTTCGAGATTATACCCATTTTTTACATAAGATTGTGTAAATGATACAACCAGGAGGGCTTGTTTTATTCGGCTTGAACAATTTGCATATTCCTCTATGGGCGGTTGAGCTAATTCCATGGGCTCGATTTTAATGCTGCCATCCTCATAAACCAATAATTGGTAACTGGATAAGATTTTTTTGTCCATTATTATTCCTCATTTCTAGTCGGTAACATATGCATACAAACTAATTGTAGACTCATCGTCTATCCATTGCAAGAATATTGCATAACCATTGTTGAAAAACCTTACTTGCAATACTAATCCGTACATGCTAAAATATATCCGCATTAACAAGAGGAGGTGCCCGCTATGAGTGCAGTCGTATTGCGTGGTGATCAAGAATGGATGAAGACGGTGTCGAAACACCCTGGCGAAGAAATAGTATATGTACGGCTAGATGAAAAGGGTTTTGAAGCAGCAAAACCAGGAGACCCCGTTTTTTTGGCTCAGGATAAAGGGATGAATTGGGAAATTTACGGGATGGCCGTTTTTAATCGAGTGGAGTCGATGACGATACCTCAGACACTGGCGGTATATGGCTCTAGATGTGGATTTACCGATGAATATGAATTTATTGCATTTATTCTGAGGCACGCGGAAGACAAAGCTCTACGTCTGGACAAGGATTCTGTATTAAGGAACCTGGTCCTCGAACAGTTCCAGGCAGTAACTAAACGGGGGCGCAGGGAGATCCGAGATGCGGTAGGTGCTTGTTTTAAGCAAGCTACAAATTCTGTAAAAAAATTAGAGGAGGAAAACTTAATAGCTACGATCACAAAAATTATCAATGATAACCAGCAAAAATAAGAAGCGCTGGTTCCTTTAAAACATCAATAGTGAAACTCATCTAAAAGCCCGCATAATCCTGAAGAGCATCCGGGTAGTTCCCGGGTGTTTCTCGAAAAACAGTTCACGAAAGATGGTTCTCATTGAAAACAGCGCTCGCGATGACAGGCTTCAATTTTCGTTCATATCGTGGTCTGAAGCAAAGGCTTGAGCTAAGTAAAATCCAGGTGCAGCCAGACACTATTATAGTTGCTCACGAAGTTCCCTATGGATGTCTGGACGAGATATACAGCGGCCAACGGGTAGGCAGTACTGCCATACGCGAATTTCTAAGAGATAAACAGCCCTCCAAATGGCTCTGCGGCCATATCCACGAATCTTTCGGGGCCACTTCTTCGGCATCTTTTTGATAAATATTTTGCGAGCATCCTTATTATCTTCTGTTTAAACTTGATTCCATTTGCCAAGCGGGGCATGTCTGCTGACAACCGGGAATCTGCCGGGGGTATCACTATATGCCCGGCATTTCTTGAGTATAATAATGTCATGGGGTGATAGCGGTGTCAGAAGCAATAGATGCGACAAAGGCAATTGCGGAGAACACGAGAATTTCCGCTAGCGTAAAAGCTTCTCTGGTTTTTGAGGGTTTAACGCCGAGTGCCGGTGCAGACGAAGTAGGTGCGGAATATCTTGAAGGTAAGATAACCAGTACAGAGGCGATGGCGCGGATTACGGCCCGGTATGCCCCGAGTTTTAAGAATAATAAGAGCAGTGACTTTGCGGAATATGACCATAAGGACACGAAGCAATCGATATATTGTTATCCGGGAACTAATGTGCTGAAGAATAAGGCAGGTATTGTGGATGCTGATGCCCTGGCGGACTTTGAAGCTGATGTAAGCATGCTGAGGCTATTTGAATTAGAAACCAACCAGGCTGTTAAAGGAAAATTTGGTGCAACCCATCTTAAGAGAATCCACCAACACATCTTTCAAGATATTTATCCTTTTGCCGGGAGGTATCGATTTGAGGATATTTCCAAAGGATCAACGCTCTTTTGTAAAAGTGAATTCATTGATGAAAACCTAATTCGCTTATTGCAGGAACTAGCTAAAGACAAGTACCTCACTAATCTTATCAAAGAACAGTACGCGGGGAGAGCGGCATATTATCTCGCAGAAATCAACATTATACATCCCTTTCGGGAAGGTAATGGCCGAACTACCAGAGAGTTTATAAGACAGCTAGCCTTTCATTCTGGTTATGTCATAAATTGGAGCCTGATTCATAAGGATGCATTGTTTAATGCCACTATCGCTGCGGTTAACAAGGACTATTCCCCATTGAGTGCCTGTATACTTAAGGCTTGTGAAAATGTATTAATTTGAGCTGTAATTTTGTATTGCGGCTTGGATCGACCAGGGATGATCTTAATAAGACTTATACCTCAATAGAGGCTTACATAGATTCCTAGCACAAAGCATTTAATAATTTAACATTTGTTAGAGCTCATGAGTTCACAAATTATTGGATTTTTATCCCATTTGCACGGTTTGTTACACACTCCCTGTATCTTTGGTTAAGATGGATTTATTGTAGCCTATTCCTGACTGTTAAGGGTATCGAAACCCGCTCCCCTTGATAATGAATAAAAAGCGAGGGTTTTAACCCTTGCTTTCTGACGAAAACAGGGCGGCGGGAGAATCCCGCCGCCCTCTGCCTATTTGGTGCATTTGCTGACGGGATCTTTTAGGCATTTGTTGTAGGGCAGCAAAAACT
>JAAYCZ010000132.1 GCA_012729495.1 Syntrophomonadaceae bacterium
CCGGCTGTTTTTAATCGCCAAGCATCAGCTTCTCCAGCTCGAGAGGCTGAATGTGCCTGCCATCCTTGAAAGCTCTCATATTGCCACCGGAGATCTCATCAACCAGCGCAATTTGTTGTTCCTCTCCAACCCGGCCAAATTCAAATTTGATATCATACAGCTCAATGTCCTTTTTGGCCAGTTCCGCTTTAACCACTGCAGTGATCCTGCGGGTCAGATCCTTCAGAATCTGATACTCGGCCTTGGAGAGAATGTCCAGCATATCCAAAGCATCTTCGGTAATGGGCGGATCCTCGCGGACATCGTCCTTCAGGGTGATTTCCACAAAATAATCCAGATCCTGACCCTCTTGCACATAGTCACCGTAACGGCGCAGGAAACTTCCCACTGCCTTGAGCCTGCAGATAACCTCCAGACCTTTACCAAAAAGCACCGCCGGTTTTACTGTCATGGTAGCCGCTTCAATATCGGCATCGATATAATGGGTCGGTATCCCCTGCGCCTGCAATACTTCAAAAAAGTGCTTGGTCAGACGTAGTCCAGCGCGGCCTGCACCCTCTATAGTCAACCCCACCGTATTGGAACCAGGGTCAAAAACCCCGTTTTCCCCGGTAGCATCGTCCTTGAACTGCAGCAAATAGTTGCCATCATCTTTTCGGTAAACGTTTTTGGTTTTACCGGTATAAATCAGCTCCATGGGTCACTTTCCCTTCATTAATTATTGAGGACTATATCATAACATATTTTATACCGATTCCAAGCAATTTATTGCATTTTCTTACACCCGGATCTGTATTTGTGCAAGCCGCATATAAAATCGGAGCGATCATTTCTAGAACTTGACGGTATGATCAACGATTTTAGCATAAAATTCCGGCGTTAACGGTACGTAAACCCAGCTGTCAGGATCAAGGAAATAGAGGGGGTCGCTGATCAAGGACGGATCAAACCCTTCTTTCTGCAATTGCTGCTTCATCTGCTTGAAGCTGTTGGTGGCATCAATGGTATCACGAATACGAATAAAATACGGCCGTGCATAGGGGGGCAGTTTTTCGCACACGAACGCCCCCAGTTTGGCCCAGTCGATGACTTCCCCATCCAGCAGCTTGATGGCGGCCATTCCACAGCGGCCTTCCATACCGGGCACCTGTACGCCATAAACGTTAACATCTTCCATCTGACCGAATTGGTTGACCAGGTTGGATACCTGGGTGGTGGAAACATTCTCGCTCTTCCAGCGGAAGGTATCTCCCAGGCGGTCTACAAATGAAAAATAGTCGTTTTCCGCCAAACAAACCAGGTCACCGCTGTCAAAGTAACAGTCCCCTTCCTGGAGGACGTCGCGCATGATCTTCTCCTCGGTAGCCTGGGGGTTATTAACATAGCCGGCAAAAACATTCAATTCGTTGATCGCGCAGATAAGCAGACCAGTCTCGCCAACACTACATTTAACTGCGAAACCGTTTTCGTCCTTGATCACTTCGCCGGTATTGAGATCGCATTTGATGATTTCTCCCTGGCGTCTGCCCAGCATATCCAAACTACCACACATGCCGGGAATTTCGGCCAGATTCAGGAAGGAGCCAACCCCTTCGGTAGCCCCGTAGATTTCTTTTAGAACTTCGATACCGAAGCGTTTGCGGAACGGTTCCATCAGATCACCGCGCATTCCATTGCCGACGATGCTTTTGAGCGGATTGTCAGCATCGTCGGGACGCTCGGGCTGGTTGTAGATGTAACGGCACAGCTCGCCCACATAGATAAAGAAACTGACATTGTATTTACGTACATCGTCCCAGAAATTGCGGGCAGAGAATTTGCGTCGCAGAACCATAGTTGAACCGGAGACGATAGTACTTGAATAGCCGATGTCAAACCCGCTGTTGTGATACAGTGGCAGTACCATATATTGGACCATTTCCGGTGTCATCTGTCCAAAAATAGTGAAAAGGTTGCCCAGAATCAGCCAACGTTTCTGGGTTACCGCACAAGCTTTGGGGAAACCGGTAGTCCCCGAAGTATAGATGTAGACGATAACGTCATCACTGCTGACCGTCCCGGTGGCGGGCGGATTTTGGTCGGAGGCTGCCGCCAGCAAAGGTTTAAGGTCAGTTATGCCTTGGGGTAGAAGGATATCCCGTCCTTCATTTTCCGCCAATACCAGACCCGGTTCCTGTAGGTGAACCTGCTCCCGAACCTCAACGAAAGGCCCCAGCAGCTCATGACCTACAATCAGCATTTTGGCATCACAGATATTAAGTGCATGGGCCAGCACATCCTTACGTACCCCGTTGTTAATCAGCGATACGATGACGCCTAGTTTGCTGAGTCCTGTGGCAGCAATCAGGAATTCCGGCCGGTTCTCCATTAAAATCGCAACCACATCACCCTTTTTCAGTCCCAGCGAAGCAAAATAATTGGCATAACGGTTGGCCTGAGCGTTCAGTTCCCCGAAGGTGATGGTACGCTCTTCAAAAATAAGCACCGCATGATCTTTCAGCACCTCAGCCTGATATTCCAGTTCCGAACCCAGTGACATCACCTGGGGCTCCGCCAGGCTGGCAATGGTCTCGAATGGAGTTTTTCTCGCTGCAGCTTCCATTACATTCCCCCCGTTCCTTAACTATTTTTTTGTTTGCCCGTATTAACCCCTACTTCCTAATAAATAGTATTTTTTTAATTATATCATTCATCCTGCTGCAACACAGAATCAGTTCGTTTTTCTTTTATTAAATTAAATAATATTACAAATATGTATTTATTTTTGTCATGGATATTATATAATGTTATTAGATATTACAATAATATAATAAAAAGAGGTGTTGCGGAAATGAGTTATTATGATGAATACAAACAAAAGCTTACCACGGCAGAGGCGATAGCGGCTACCATCAAGTCCCATAGCATGGTCAAATATGGCTATTTCAACGCCAAACCTCAGATGCTGGATAAAGCCTTGGCCGCCAGACATGAAGAACTTAAAGATGTTATTATCGAGGTTGCAGGTACGGTCCCGCCGGTTCCGGAAGTCATCCAGCATAAAGATGTTTTTACCTACCAGGATTGGCACTGGACAGCACTGACTCGAATTCTGCGCAATTACTATGACAACGTCATTTACTCACCGGTTATGTATCATATTGTTGAGAAATTCATCAACCTGGGTGAAGTCGACAATTATAAGTGCACCACCCCCGGGAACTGGGGTTGGGCGCAGGTCTGCCCCATGGATAAACACGGATTTTTCAACTTCGGCCCTACTAATTCAGAAAACTTGACCAGTATGCTTAAGGTAGACAAGGTCTGTGTGGAGGTTGTACAGAGTATGCCGCGCTGCCTGGGCGGCCAGAACGAAAGCATTCATATTTCCGAAGTCGACGCTATTATCGAAGCACCTGAAGATCAAAAAATCTTTGCTGCTCCGGACAATATGCCAGGCCCCTCTGAAGTGGAGATGAAAATTGCGGAGAATATCATCCCCTTCATGAGGGACGGTTCCTGCATCCAGTTGGGCATAGGCGGACTGCCCAATGCGTTGGCAGCATGCATAGCCAAGACCGACCTCAAGGATTTGGGGGTCCATACAGAAATGCTGGTCGACGGATATGTGGATATGATCGAATCAGGGCAGATGAACGGACGTAGAAAACAGATCGATCAAGGCAAAGCCGTTTACACCTTTGCGGTGGGCACCCAGCGCCTGTATGACTGGATGGACAATAATCCGCAACTGGCCAGTTATAATGTCGGATACACCAATGATCCCCGCAGAATCTCTGCCAACGACAACTTTATCAGCATTAACCAGGCTATGCAGATCGATATGTTCAGCAATGTCAATGCCGAAAGCATGGGTACCAGTCATATCACCGGCAACGGCGGGATGTTGGACTACACCATCGGCGCACAATGGTCAAATGGCGGCAACAGTTTCGTCTGCCTGCCTGCCACCCACACGGGAAAAGATGGTCAGCTATACTCTCGCATCGTCGGTAATTTTGATTACGGAACCAATCCGACCCTAACCCGTCATATGATCGACTATATTGTTACCGAATATGGGGTTAAGAAAATGCGCGCCCAGAATATCTGGGTCAGAGCCGAAAACCTGATCGAACTGGCTCATCCGCAGTTCAGAGACGAGCTTGTCGAAGAAGCCAACAAATTAAAAATCTGGACCCGCACCAACAAAATCGATTAGTTATTAGCGGTGATTTTCCTTCCCGATTATAGGCCATTGGCATCAGCAGTAGCCTGATTGAGAAGGATCTGGGGTCGCTGCCGGCAGCAAAGATCTTACCTGCAGTGAAACAATTTGTTGACTCAAGCTTTAATGAAATTATCAGCATCGTACTACGATTATGTTTAAAGCCTCTCCATATAGGCGGCCAAGTAAATTGCTGAAGCGAATGCAAGTCAAAAATCGTCCCCGGCCTAAAAAAATAGCTCAAAGAAAAACCGGAGTCTGAAGAGTCAGCTCCGGTTATTTCAACTCTGCAAAATGTTCGGGACTCGCCACGTAAACGCCTAATTAATTTATAAAACAGGAATAATTTTACTTTTGACGTATAATAGTTAATATATGAAATTTTTAAACAGGGTGATCATGTGAATTATATTATCCCCGCGAGTTTCTTGCTTAGCTTTATCTATCTGATTCTGGGGGTTTACGCATTAAACCGCAATTACAAATCATCGTTAAACCGAACATTTTTCGCCATAACACTTTGTACGGTAGTTTGGATGATCGCATATACCTGCATATTTGGTGCAGATACTTCCGACCCGTGGGCATGGTTCTGGTTTAAAGTGTCTGCCTTGGGCTGGTTAACCCTGCCGGCCCTGAGTCTGCATTTTGTCTTGGCATTGACCGGGCGGGATCAGTCCGTGAAAAACTGGCAGAAGGTACTGTTGTACCTCCCGGCAGCAGCTGAAATCATCCTTTTGTATACCATAATCATTCCCGCACCGCATCTGGATATAGGCAGATTTACACTGGCCATATTTATCCATCCCGCCCAGAAGTGGTTCTGGATAATCTACGCTCTGTATTGTATTACGTATTGCGTTGTCTTGTTTGCCATGGTAGCCGTCTGGGGCAAAACCTCGACCTTTACCAGAGAAAAACGTCAGGCCTCGATTGTGACAATGGCAGGTATAACGGTTATGGTCAGCATCATACTGAACTACTTCGTTTTACCAGGTATAGTACAATGGGGACCATATCCGGTGATGATTGTCGGATTGATCTGGGCAATTGCCATCCTCTATGCGATGGTCAGGTTTCAGCTTATGGACTTGGATGCGGTAATGCAAATTAAAGATGTCCTGAACCAGGTTACTGATATGGTTATATTGATAGATCACAGCGGAATAATTACCAGAATCAGCCACAAAACCGCTGAAAACCTCGGTTACGACGTAATTGAATTACAGCGAATGCCACTGTGGAAAATTATTCCCGACGAGAAACGGCACCGTATAACCATTACCGAAAAAGGTTCCCTGACTATGGAAATTGAAACTGAATACCGAACCGTAAAGGGCGAAATGATCCCGGTAAAAGCATTTTGGAAAGCGATAAAAGATAATCATCATGATATTGTCGGCATTCTGATCATAGGTCAGGATCTGCGGTTGACCCGGGAACTGGAACATGAAATCGAAGAAAAAAACAAAATTGAAAAGGCTTTACGTAAAAGTGAAGAACAGTTTCGAGATCTGTTTGAAAATGCCAACGATCTAATCTATTCCCATGAACCGGAGGGCATTTTGCTATCCGCCAACAAAGCCGCTGAAATAATGACCGGCTACTCCCGTGAAGAAATCATCGGTTTAAACATCCTCGAATTCGTCGTCCATGAACAGCGCAGAATGGTAATCGAAATGTTCACCAAGAAGGTCAGTGATAACCTGCCGATTTATTACAATGTGTCCATGATCAACCGGCTAGGTGAGAGACATGATCTGGAGGTCAGCCAGCGGCCGATCTATGACGAAGGAAATATCGTCGCCTACCAGTGTATTGCCCGTGACGTAACGGAACGAACTCAGATGGAGGAGAAATTAAAGTTCCTCAGCCTGCATGATTCCCTGACCGGACTTTACAATCGGGCCTATTTTTCCGAAGAATTATTCCGTTTGGAAAGCGGGCGCTTTGAACCCACCGGTATTATCATGTGTGATCTGGACGATCTGAAAAAAGTCAACGATACCAGCGGGCATTGTGCAGGTGACGATATGATCATTGCCGCTGCCCGCCTGATCAGGTCCTGTTTCCGCGCCAATGATGTCGTAGCCCGCATCGGCGGAGATGAATTCGCCATCGTTATTCCCAGCTGCCATGAAGAATTATGTAAAAAACTGATTGGTAAAATCAAAGCTGCCATGGAGGAATATAACCTTAACCATCCAAATAATATAGGCATATCGGCCGGATTTGCCGTTCGCCAGGATAAAAATCAGACCATGAATGATGTTTTAAAATTAGCCGACCTGGCCATGTATGCCGACAAAGCCAGCAGAAAAGAAGTAGGGACAGAACTCATTTCTGCCCCTGAATTTACAGATTCCCAACCATAACGAAAACCAATAGTAAACAACATGGTGAGAAATCATCAGAAATTACCCTCGATGATTTTGACCGTATTGTACGGCACATCCGAAGGTTGAGTAAACTACCCCAGCCGCCGGCCGCTGCCGCTTATATTCCCATCCGGGCGAACTCTTCCTCATCCGGTTCGGCGTCATTAAATGCAGGAATAACAATATCACTGCAATCTTCTTTCATCAGGTTGTGAATGCGGCCTTCTTTCATATAGAAGGTCGGCTCTTCGCCGATATGCAGCACAATTTCCAGACCGCCTTCGTTGGTCATGGTGTAAAACTTCTCACATATGCGCAGGATATCCTGAAGCGGACCTTTGCCGGTCAAAAGCAAACCATAGCGTTTGATTTCGACGGTCTTGACATGGATATGCAAAAGATCAAACATAGAATTACGGGTGCTTTCCGCCATTTTGTCCAGGTCAATCGCCCTGGTATTTTTAAAGATCAGACGAACCACGAAACTAACCCACTCGGAACCTGATATTTGTTTCTTCATGTATATCCCCCCATAACATAATAATATGTACGTTATTTAAATTATATGCGGTGTTCATATTTTTAGCAAAATATTTGGAAAATTTCAGCAATGTAATCACTGACATAAACCGCGCAAGCTACGCTGCGCTGCGCTTGCCTCCCGATCGCTTTCGGCAATAGATACCATATGGCATCGTCATTTCGCTAACGTTCAGGATGATATTTTAAAGTTACATGATAATTAAAAAAGTTAATTATGAAAAACCCTCAACAATAATTAATACAAATCACACATAATTTATCGTAAACACCACCGCATTAGGGTTTTTTGGCAATGACTTCAGTCATCGCCCGCCCCAGATCCCAAAACATTTCATACAAATGGGTACATCCAAGCGAACCTCCTACCAGCGCCGCCAGTTCTTTTTTATTAATTGCGACCAGTTTTTTCCCAATCAGTTCGGGCAGCAGTGCTACATTTTCAAAACATACCTGATCCGGTCCGCGCAGGAAATCCCCTGAACATTCAGAAACCAAACCATCTTGAGTAAGGGATGTAACCAGTAAAATCTCATGGAAGGTATCAGTAAATCCAGCTGTCGTCAAAAAGCTGCCATCCGGTTTTAAGAAAATCTGATAGTTTTTATGGCGATCAAACAGGCCTTTATTTCTTTCCAAAGAATGCTCGCCCATGTATTCTGTCCAGCTCATGGCAATGCGATCCAGATTGCTGTAATAGCGGCAGGAATCCTTGCCAATCTTATGACAGTACTCATCGAATTCTTTAAGTATTGGAAATCCCCGTTCAGGGATCAGAAAGGCTTCGGCTTGCCCTACCCCTCTTATACACTCAATTATTAATTCCAGCGGAATGCCGTCCAATTCTTCATCGACGGCCTGACGAATCTCTCTGCCGGAGTAAAAATAGGCGTCCAGGCCAATCAAATCAGGTATTTCCTTTTCTATGAAAGTATATCCTTCGGGTAGCCTAAATGCATCCCAACGCGCATACTTAATTTTAAAACTTCTCACATCGACCACAATTTGAGCGGATACCTCATAGTCGGTACTAATCAAGACGCTTTTTACCGTCATTTCCTCGCCCTGGCGTTCCGCAGAACATGAATAAGTTGATTGATATGCTGCCTGCATTAGCAAAATACCTCCCCCAAAACAGCCTCCAACAAATTATGATGAAGTATTGGTTTATTTTTTTAATGAATTTGTTCTTTCAATTCTATCATAGTGTAAAAGAATAACTATATTGGGAGGCAAAATACTCTTATGTTGGTCTTTTTTCTTAAAACAGTTCCATCTGTTTTTGCTGTCCTAATCTTCGCAGGGCTTCCGGATCATGATCCTGGAAGTAGGCATGACGTATTTCTTTTTCTGTACTTATCAAATATTTGTCCGGACTGGTAGTGGGCCGCAGCCGGCAACTATAAACGATAGGGAAATAATCCCTAATAAACTTACCTTCCGCCAGAGCAGTGAGAGCAATGATCTGAAAGCCCAGTTTTTCGGCAATAAAGAAGACCGGATCCAGCACGTGGTCGCTGGAAGCTTTCCCGAAGGGATTATCCAGAATCACCGTACAGTTGCGTTTGACCCGGGGATTGACGGCTTGCCGCTTTTCGGCCAAATAGTTCTGAATACCCAGGAACAGCGCCATGTTTTTACTCCACTTCTCGCCTCCTGACCATTGATTGGAGCTCTCCCAGGTACTGGGATAGCTGCTGATCTTGCCGTCACCCGTTACTTTGCGGCATTTAACCTTAATGTTCTTTTCCTTCATGACATTTCGCAGCAGCTGTTGAGGCTGCAGCCACTTTTCAATATCTTTATGCATTAGCGCGTAATTCTCGATCCCGTTTTCATCCTGGTAACGGCTGCTCTCAATCTGAGCAATCATCCAGTCCACATGTCTGCGCAACTCATTTTTACCCTCTTTTTCATCCCAATCCGGTACATCAAACTGGAAGATTTCCTTCCAGCCATCCTCGATCCTGATCCGAGTCTTGCGGGGAATGAGGCGTAATTCACCTGCCATGGTCAGCAGATATGTATGTAAATGATTAATAAATTGCTGCAGTTCGCGATCATGCTCCCGCATATCGTCTTCGGCATGGCGTATGGCCAAGGCGATGCGGTTGCTCAATCGGCTTTTCCATTCCAATACTTCCTGGTAATCTTCCCGGAATTTTAATCCCGCTACCACCATTCTGCGCAGCTTGGGATCTCGCAGTTCCTCCTGGCAAAACAGCTCCAGCCGCTCCCTTTCCTTTTCCAATCCTTCCCGCAGTTGATCCAGAGCAGCCTGCCGGTCCTGCAGGGTTTGAACATAACGATCAATGATCTGCTTGGGTTGGTAGCGAAAATCCTGCCCAACCGCCGATGGCAACTCCACGCAGATGATGTTTTCCTGCAAAAATTCATAGCGTTCATTTTTACGTTCCAATTCAGCCAGCGCTTGATCAATCAACTCTTTTTCACGATTTAAGACAAGGGATTGTTCCTGCAGATAATTTTGCTTCAAGCGGATTTCTTC